>NZ_BAABCQ010000202.1:0-13037 GCF_039539045.1 Streptomyces marokkonensis | reverse complement strand
CCTCCAGGCCGACCCCACTGTGCTGGGCGAGCAGCGTGGACAGCTCGGCGACACCGGCGTGGAACTTGTCCACGTCGGCGTACAGCTCGATGCGGTTGCAGGTGGCCAGCACCGCGGCCTCGGTGGCCGGCTCGGCGGCGACCGTGTCCTGGAGCAACTTCAGCTGCGCGTCCGCGCTCAGCGAGGCCCGCTCCAGGACGCTGACGGGAGCGCTGCGGTGGCTCAGTCCGACAACGAGGAGGCTCATGCCGGCATCACGGCGGGTACGTCCCCGTCGGGTCCCTTGTCGGCGGAGCCGGTGGAGTCGGCAGAGGGGCCGACGTGCGGCTGCTTGCGGGCGACGGCGGGCGGCGCGACGGCGTCGGCCGCGGCCTCCTCGCCCGCTTTGCGCTGCTCGTGGAAGGCGAGGATCTGGAGCTCGATGGAGAGGTCGACCTTGCGCACGTCGACGCCCTCGGGGACGTTGAGCACGGTCGGCGCGAAGTTCAGGATGGAGGTGACACCGGCGGCCACGAGCCGGTCGCAGACCTGCTGGGCGGCACCGGCGGGGGTCGCGATCACACCGATCGAGACACCGTCGTCCTGGATGATCTTCTCCAGCTCGTCGGTGTGCTGCACCGGGATGCCGGCAACGGGCTTTCCGGCCATTCCCGGATCGGCGTCGATGAGCGCGGCGACCCGGAAACCACGGGAGGCGAACCCGCCGTAGTTGGCGAGCGCGGCACCGAGGTTACCGATACCGACGATCACTACCGGCCAGTCCTGGGTGAGCCCCAGCTCGCGGGAGATCTGGTAGACGAGATACTCGACGTCGTAGCCGACGCCCCGGGTCCCGTAGGAGCCGAGGTAGGAGAAGTCCTTGCGCAGCTTCGCGGAGTTGACTCCCGCCGCGGCCGCCAACTCCTCGGACGAGACCGTGGGCACCGAGCGCTCGGAGAGCGCGGTGAGGGCGCGGAGATACAGCGGAAGCCTGGCGACGGTAGCCTCGGGAATCCCTCGGCTGCGGGTCGCCGGTCGGTGTGTTCGGCCAGTTGCCACGGTGCTCCTGCGGGTAGAGCGGGGCTGTAGGCGGTCATACGTCCCTACATGACCGCCCCGTCGAATGCAGGCTATGTCTTTGTGAACGCGTGCACAAAGATGGTGTCCGATTTGCCCGGCCAACGTGACCGGGCTCACGCACTCCCGTCGCATGAACCGGGAACCGGCGCACGCGCGCCCGCGATCCTCTCCCATCGGAGGCAAAGCCGCACACACTCCTCACGATCAACGCCCCCGAGACCAAGTCACCATCGATCCTAAGCGACCATCCGGACTACTTGGACTCGTCGGTCAGTGCCTTGCGCAGGCGTTCCTCGTTCACACGCCAGAAGGTGTGCTGCATGCCGTCGACCAGGACGACCGGGATCTGCTCCCAGTACTCGTCGTGGAGTTGGCGGTCCTCGGTGATGTCCCTCCCCTCCCAGGGGACACCGAGATCGGCACACACTTTCTCGACGACGAGCTGTGCGTCATCACACAGGTGACAGCCGGGTTTGCGGATGAGGGTGACGAGATGGTTCTCGGCGTACTCAGTGGGCTCAGTGGGCTCAGTGCGCTCAGTCGACTCAGTGGGCTCAGAGGACTGCGCGGGCTGCGGGGCCTCCGGGGTCGGCGAGGGCTTCCGGCGGAAGAGGGGACTCATGCCGGCCATTCTCGCGCGCACGACCGCGTGGGCCGACCCCTCGCCGGCGGGTCGGTGACGCCGTCGCGGCGGACCGCCTGCCGGGTCGGCACGCCGACGCGCCCGCGGGCCCGGTTTGTCGACGGGCTCTTCGGCGAGCCCCACGAAGAACCCCACGACGAGGCCCTCGCCAAGCCCTTGGCCGGGCCTTTCAACGACACGGTCACCCGGAGTTCACAGCCTCCGAACCTCTCGGCTCCGAAGCCTCCGAACAAACTGGCTATGCTCACGGGCATGGCCGCTCTTCGATGGCTCACTCCCCGTAGGCACTCCGCCACGGCGCGGAGTGTGTTGGCAGGCGAGGCGTCGGCGGAGGCAGCCCGCAAATCCGCCCAGTCCGCGGAGTTCACCGAGCTCGCCGAGGGCACTGCCCCCGACACGGGCTCGGAAGCGGAGTTCCCGGTCCACGGCGACGACAGGGCAGCCGCCTTCTTCGACCTCGACAACACCGTGATGCAGGGCGCCGCGATCTTCCACTTCGGCCGCGGCCTGTACAAGCGGAAGTTCTTCGAGACCCGGGACCTCGCCCGGTTCGCCTGGCAGCAGGCGTACTTCCGGCTGGCCGGGCTCGAGGACCCGGAGCACATGCAGGACGCCCGCGACTCCGCGCTGTCGATCGTCAAGGGACACCGCGTCTCCGAGCTGCGGTCGATCGGCGAGGAGATCTACGACGAGTACATGGCCGAGCGGATCTGGCCCGGCACCCGCGCCCTCGCCCAGGCCCACCTGGATGCCGGGCAGAAGGTATGGCTGGTCACGGCGGCCCCGGTGGAGATCGCCCAGGTGATCGCCCGCCGCCTGGGCCTGACCGGCGCCCTGGGCACGGTGGCCGAGTCGGTCGGCGGTGTCTACACGGGCAAGCTGGTCGGCGAACCGCTGCACGGCCCCGCGAAGGCAGAGGCGGTCCGGGCGCTGGCGACCGCGGAGAGCCTGGACCTGTCCCGCTGCGCGGCCTACAGCGACTCCCACAACGACATCCCGATGCTGTCGCTGGTCGGACACCCGTACGCGATCAACCCGGACTCCAAGCTGCGCAAGCACGCCCGGGAGCTGGAGTGGCGGCTGCGCGACTACCGCACGGGCCGCAAGGCGGCCAAGGTCGGCATCCCGGCGGCCGCGGGCGTCGGTGCCGTGGCCGGCGGCACCGCGGCCGCCATCGCGCTGCACCGCCGCCGCCGCTGATCGCCGGCCAGTGGCCACTGGCCGCAGGTCACAGACCACTGATCGCAGGCCACTGATCGCAGGCCACAGGTCACAGGTCACAGGTCGCTGGTCACAGGCCGCTTGGTCGCCGATCCATCCGCAGGCCACGCTTGGGCCCACCCTCCGGGCCGCGCGCCGTGGCTCCCTCCGGGCCGCGCGCCGATCCGCCCGTCGGCCCATCCATGCGACGTACCCCCGCGACGTCTCCCCCAGTCCCCTTTTTCCACATTGACCACAACACGCTCTGTAGCCACAAGGAACCCGAACCATTCCGGTCATCAACCGATCACTCTGCCGCATCTGATCGGGCGTCAATCGGGCACAGAAGCGACGTAATCGATGATTTGAGCAACTGGGCGTAGCAGCACCTGTACGAAGCGTTATTCTCCTCAGACGCATTCCGGCACCCACCTTCGCTACGACGGGTGAATGGTTCCGTACTGCACGTGATGGAAGCTCTGCCTCTGGGAGTCCCGTGTACCCACACGTCGGGGTTGACGCCTCGGGCCTGGCTACGCTGCGCGCAACGGTCAAATCAGCCCAAGACCTGCTGCGCGGCTTCGTCCCCACCGCGTACGCCTTGCCCGCCCTCGCCGCGGCCACCGCCCCCGTCGGCCCGTGCTACGCACTGGCCGACGGAAGCGCCGCCGTCGGCAGACGCGCGCGGTCGTCCTCGTCCGGGACCACCGCCGCAACCACCCACCGCCGCCCCGCCGCGGACAGCGACAGCGCCCGCATGATGGACCTGGTCGAGCGCGCCCAGGCCGGCGAGTCCGACGCCTTCGGGCGGCTCTACGACCAGTACAGCGACACCGTGTACCGCTACATCTACTACCGCGTCGGCGGCAAGGCGACCGCGGAGGACCTCACCAGCGAGACCTTCCTGCGGGCCCTGCGGCGCATCGGCACCTTCACCTGGCAGGGCCGCGACTTCGGCGCCTGGCTGGTGACCATCGCCCGCAACCTCGTCGCCGACCACTTCAAGTCCAGCCGCTTCCGGCTGGAGGTCACCACCGGCGAGATGCTCGACGCCAACGAGGTCGAGCGGTCCCCCGAGGACTCCGTCCTCGAGTCACTCTCCAACGCCGCCCTGCTGGACGCCGTACGACGACTCAACCCACAGCAGCAGGAGTGCGTGACCCTGCGCTTCCTGCAGGGCCTCTCGGTCGCCGAGACCGCCCGCGTCATGGGCAAGAACGAGGGCGCCATCAAGACGCTCCAGTACCGGGCCGTGCGCACCCTCGCCCGGCTGCTCCCGGACGACGCGCGCTGAGCTCCCGGCGCCCCGGAGGCGCCGCAACCCACGAGCACTCCCCGTGCCCCCCAAGACACCATCGGTGAAAGTCCGTTGTGCCCACGGTCCGATCATCCGCCGTCCGTAACCCAAGTGCCGCGCCGCTCGTTGTGCGGGATGCAGGCTCCCTGTGGTCACTCCCTGGCCGACTCCGATCACCCGATCGGGGGGTTTCGACCAGGGGGTGCAACCCTCAGGACCCCCTGGGGAGTCGACCGTCATGACGAGAGGAGGTGCCGCCAGTGATCGCGAACGTATCGGCACACCGGCGGGCGAACGCCTTCGCCCAGGCTCTGGAGGAGCAGTCCGATCCCGCGGCGGCGGCCGAGCAGTCCGGAGGACCGGCAGCCGCCGGGGCCACCGCGGAACCGACCGGGCAGGGTCGTCTGTTGACCCTCGCCACCGGCCTGGAGACGCTGCCCCGGCCCCAGCTGGATCCCGAGGTCAAGGTCGTCCAGCGGGCCCAGCTGGTGGCCGCGTTCGAGGCCATGCTGCAAGAGGGCACCGCGGGCGACGGGGCGACGGACACTTCGGTACCCGACCAGCGCCGGGCGCGCGGCACCCACCGGGCGGCCCCACTGAGCCGGTTCCGGCCACGTTCACGGCTGGCCAAGGGCCTCACCGCGGGCGGCCTGAGCGTGAGCGTGGCCGCCGGAGCCTTCGGCGGAGTGGCCGCCGCCAGTTCGGACGCCCTACCGGGCGACTCGCTCTACGGCCTGAAGCGCGGCATAGAGGACTTCCGCCTCGGCCTCGCCGACGGGGACGACGAGCGCGGCCGGGCCCATCTGGACCTGGCATCCACCAGGCTGAGCGAAGCGCGCAGGCTGATGGAACGCGGTCGCAGCGGCCCCCTCGACCACGAGTCCCTCGGCGAGGTCCGCCGCGCACTGTCGGGCATGGAGCACGACGCGTCCGAGGGCCACCGCCTGCTCAGCGCGGCCTACGCCCGGGACCCCGACTCGCTCGCTCCCATGCGGGCCCTCTCCGCCTTCTCCCGCTCCCACAAGGAGACCTGGGGAGCACTGCGCGAGCGACTGCCCGTGCAGCTCGGCGACGTCAGCGAACAGGTGTCGTCGGTCTTCGACGCCATAGAGGACGACGTGGCCCCGCTGCGGTCCATGCTGCCGCAGCCACCGGCCCGGGACGACGACAGCGGAGACGGCGGCCCACCGGACGGCTCCGGGTCGGCGACCACCGGCACCCCCGGCTCCGGCCACTCGTCCGCCCCCAGCACCAGCGACGGCGGTACCTCCGAACGCGGGCGCACCGACAGCGGCAGGCCCAGCGAGTCGACCGAATCCGACCAGGAGAAGGGCGGCCTGCTCGGCGGCGGCACCGGCGGCCTGCTCGATCCGCCGAAGGACGACACCGGCACCACCTCCCCGCCCACGGGCGACAACACCCCGCCCGTCGAACCGGACGTCACCCTCCCGCCGCTCCTCCCGGGCCTGCTTCCCGGCCTGGGCATCGAGGCGGACGACGCGGACTGAGCCGATGCGCGCCGGTGGGGTGCCCCCTTTGCACGAGGGGGCACCCCACCGCCGTACCGCCCGCATACCGGCCCACACGTCGGACGAACACCGACCGCCGGAAAACGCCGACCGTCAGAAGAACACCGACCGCCGCTGCACCAGCAGCTTGTAGAGCGTGTGCTGGATCTGCTCCCGCACCTGGTCGGTCAGGTTGAACATCAGCATCGGATCCTCCGCCGCCTCCGGCGAGTAGCCGTCCGTCGGGATCGGCTCGCCGAACTGGATCGTCCACTTCGTCGGCAACGGCACCGCTCCCAGCGGCCCCAGCCACGGAAAGGTCGGCGTCAGCGGGAAGTACGGGAAACCCAGCAGCCGCGCCACCGTCTTGGCGTTGCCGATCATCGGGTAGATCTCCTCCGCGCCGACGATCGAGCACGGAATGATCGGCGCCCCCTGCCGCAGCGCCGTGGACACGAAGCCGCCGCGCCCGAAGCGCTGAAGCTTGTAACGCTCGCTGAACGGCTTGCCTACGCCCTTGAAGCCCTCCGGCATCACCCCGACCAGCTCGCCCTGACCGAGCAGCCGTTCGGCGTCCTCCGCGCAGGCCAGCGTGTGGCCGAGCTTGCGGGCCAGCTCGTTGACCACCGGCAGCACGAACACCAGATCCGCCGCCAGCAGCCGCAGATGCCGGTCGGCCGGATGATGGTCGTGCACCGCCACCTGCATCATCAGCCCGTCCAGCGGCAGCGTCCCGGAGTGGTTGGCGACGATCAGCGCACCGCCCTCGGCCGGGATGTTCTCCACGCCCTTCACCTCGACCCGGAAGTACTTCTCGTACACCGGGCGCAGCATGGACATCAGCACCTGGTCGGTGAGCTCGGCGTCATAGCCGAAATCGTCGACCTCGTAGTCGCCGGTGAGGCGGCGGCGCAGGAAGGCCAGACCGCCCGCGACACGCCGCTCCAGGCCGCCGTCCTCCTCCTGCGACCGCGGCTCCGACTCCGGCTCCGGCTCCGTCGTCGGCGCCCGCACCGGCGACGACTCGGATTCCACGGGACCGTCGTCCCGCGCGGCCCCGCGCACGGGCAGGGGCCGCACCCCACGTACCGGCACGGACTCCACCGTGCCTCCCCGCCGGCTCCCCGCGCCACGGCGCCGCGCCGAGCGCTGCGCCGCGCTCCCACCACTCGCGCCGCTCCCACCATTCACGCCGCTCCCCCGCGACCGGTCGTCGTCGAACGGAATGACCTTGGCGTCCGCCATCGTTGATGCGCTCCTCAGTTGGCGCTCTGCGTCGGGAGGTGGCCACTGCCCCGCAAGGACAGCTCCGCGATCCGGTCGACGGCCCCCGCGAGCACCTCGGGCGGCAGCAGCCCGGCACCGCGGCCGCGCGCGAAGTCCGCGAACGCCTGGGCCGTCGTGTACTTCGGCCGGAAACCCAGGGTCTCGCGCATCTGCGTGGTGTCCACCACCCGCCCGTGGGTGAGCAGCCGGATCTGCTCGGGGGAGAAGTCCGTCATACCCAGCGTACGCACGACCGAGCCCGTCCAGGTGACCGCCGGCAGCAGCAACGGCACCGTGGGGCGGCCCAACCGGCGCGAGCACTGGGAGAGCAGCAGGACGCCGTCGCCGGCGATGTTGAAGGTGCCGCTGTTCAGCGTGCCCCGTCGCGGCTCGTGCGAGGAGATCCGCAGCACCTCGATCACGTCGTCCTCGTGTACGAACTGCAGCCGCGGGTCGTAGCCGAACACCGTCGGCAGCACCGGCAGGCCGAAGTACGAGGCGAGCGGCGTCTCCGACCCGGGCCCCAGGATGTTGGCGAACCGCAGAACGGTCACCGCGACGTCGGGCCGACGGCGCGCGAAGCCCCGCACGTACCCCTCGACCTCGACCGCGTCCTTGGCGAAGCCACCGCTCGGCAGCGACTTGGGCGCGGTCGTCTCGGTACAGACGGCCGGGTCGCGCGGCGCGGACCCGTAGACGTTCGTACTGGACTTCACCACGAGCCGCCGCACCGTCGGCGACTTCTGGCAGGCACCGAGCAACTGCATCGTGCCGATGACGTTGGCCTCCTTGACCGACGTCCGGCTGCCGCTGCCCAGCGGCGTACCGGAGACGTCCATGTGGACGACCGTGTCGGCGCCCGTCTCGGCGAGCACCCGCCCGATGGCCGACTGCCGGATGTCCGCCTGGACGAAGTCGGCACCGCCCAGATGGTGCTCCGGCGCGACGGCATCCACGCCGACGACCCGGTCGACGTCGGGGTCACGCTGGATACGCCGTACGAAACGGCCCCCCAGTTGACGGGCCACTCCGGTCACGAGCACGACCTTGCCCAAGATCAGCGCCTTCCTTCCGCCCTACTGCGTACCCTGCCGCGTTCCCCACCTGCGGGCCAACTTAGCCGGTCGGTGTTGCGCTGCGATGACCTCCGTATGCAGCAGGTGACGAGAATTCGCGGTCGTTCCGGCACACCCGCGTCCCCGACACGACTGTGGCCCCCCACCGGATGCGGTGGGGGGCCACAGGACACGCTGACGGCGCAGCGTCGCCTACTTCTTGTTGCGACGCTGAACGCGCGTGCGCTTCAGCAGCTTGCGGTGCTTCTTCTTGGCCATCCGCTTGCGCCGCTTCTTGATAACAGAGCCCACGACTACCCTCGCTCACTTCTCATCACTCGGTTGCTGGGCGCCATGGGCCCACACGACCTACGAGGGGCCAGCCTAACCCGCCCGAGCGCTGAGCTCGTAATCGAGGCCGTCAGGCCGTTTCCACCCCCACGTAGCTCTCGCGGAGGTACTCGTGAACCGCTTGCTCCGGGACGCGGAACGACCGTCCCACCCGGATCGCGGGCAGATGACCGCTGTGCACCAACCGGTACACGGTCATCTTGGACACGCGCATCACCGAGGCGACCTCCGCCACGGTTAGGAACTGAACCTCGTTCAGAGGCCTTTCGCCTGCTGCAGCCATGTCACACCTGAACCTTCCGCACTCGACGGGCACCGGCTTCCCCTTCCGGTGACTCTTCGTCGCTGCGTGCTCACTCCCCAATGTAGGGGCGGGTGATGCGAATGGGGAAGAGGTGCACCCATCGCTTCCCTACCGTGACAGACACGCCCGATTGAGTACGTAGCGGGTAAGCGGCCGGTAGTACTCGGAACGCACAGCGTCATCAAGCGGAACGACGACGGACACGCACCCCTCTGCCTCTCCGACGAAGAGCGCGGGATCGTCCGTATCGGCCGACCCGATGGCCTCGAACCCCAGCTGACCTGCTCCGCAGACCCAGCCGTGGTCCCCGATCACCAGCTCGGGAAGCGGCCCGCCGGCCTCTGCGGCGGCGGCCAGCGCGGTACGAACCGGGAGCGGCGAATGCGTGTGCGCGCCGGGCTCACCACCGGCGCGCCCGGCGCCGGGTTCCCGCACCAGGGCGACTCCGCGGACGTAGTCGAGGTTGTACGTGCGTAGACCGAACCGGGTCGTTATGTCGACACTGTGACCCTGCGCCGGGGTGATGACAGCACATCCCGCCGCCGACAGCGCCTCGGCCAAGGCGGCGTAGAAGCCGAGCAGTCGGTGCGGATGTCCAGTGCCGAGGAGCACCGGTCCGCCACGCTGAGCGACCGCGGCGAGCCGTCCGGCGAAGGCGTCCAGGGCGGCCAGCGTCCTCTCCGGGTCGATCACGTCCTGGCCAGAGGTGTCGTCCGGATCGGCCGAGACCCCGCACCTCCTGGCCATCAGCCCGAGCAGCTCCCGCTGCCCCCACTCCCCCTCCGGGTCGATCCCGATCAGCACCCGCGGATCCCGGGCGGCGAACAACCGGTAGCTCCGCAGACTCACCTCCCGAGATGTCGCCACGACCCCGGCGAGACGAACGTCCAGAAGATGATCCCGAAGAGCCCCAGAGGTCAGCACACTCCCGATGCTCCCGCGTCCCCCTCCCCGCGAGTCGAGGAACGCGAGAACTTACCCACGACCGGCGTAACGCCCCACGCGCTCTCCCCCGAGCTGCGGGCAGTCGTGCCTCCCCCAGGGCCTGAACGGCCTGGGAGGTACCCACAGGGGCGGCACGGGTGGGCGGTGGGGTCGCCTCCCGCTCGAGCGGGCCGAGAGCGGGGGAGGCACCCGCGGACGTCGGCCGCGCGACCCGTCCCGGCCCTCACCCACGCCCGGCACACACCCACGCCCGGCACACACCCACGCCGGGCATCAGGCCCCGGCACCGCGAGCCGCCAAAGGACTCGTCAAGCCGCCAAAGGCCCCGTCAAGCCAGAAGCCCCCGCAACGGAAACACCGCCCGCCGAGCCGCCACCACCGCCTGGTCCAACCGGTCCGCAGGGTCGTACCCCGCCTCCCACGAGGCCCACCTCACCGGCCACCGCCCGTCGGTCATCCGCATCGGACCGAGCTGCCGCGTCCGCGCGAACACCTCCTGCCGCCACCCCTCCGGAATCACCGTCTCCGGCTCCACCGGCCGTCCCGCCGCGATCCCCACCAGATGCGTCCACGACCGCGGTACCACATCCACCACGGCGTACCCGCCGCCTCCCAGCGCCACCCACCGCCCGTCGGCGTACTCGTGCGCCAGCTCGTGGCACGCCACCTGCACCGCCCGCTGCGCGTCCAGCGACACCGCCAGATGCGCGAGCGGGTCCTCGAAGTGCGTGTCCGCGCCGTGCTGCGTCACCAGCACCTGCGGCCGGAAGTCCGCGATCACCTCCGGCACGACCGCGTGGAACGCCCGCACCCACCCCGCGTCCCCGGTTCCCGCGGGCAACGCGACGTTCACCGCCGACCCCTCGGCACAGTCCGCCCCGGTCTCCTGCGGCCATCCGGTCTGCGGGAAGAGCGTCGCCGGATGCTCGTGCAGCGAGACCGTCAGAACCCGCGGGTCCTCCCAGAACGCCGCCTGCACCCCGTCCCCGTGATGCACGTCCACATCCACGTACGCGACCCGCTCGGCCCCCAGCTCCAACAGCCGCGCGATCGCCAGCGCCGCGTCGTTGTACACGCAGAACCCCGAAGCCGCGCCCGGCATCGCGTGGTGCAGCCCGCCCGAGAAGTTCACCGCGTGCAGCGCGTCCCCCCGCCACACCGCCTCCGCCGCCGCCACCGACTGCCCGGCGATCAGCGCTGACACCTCGTGCATCCCCGCGAAGGCCGGATCGTCGATCGTCCCCAGCCCGTACGATCCGTCCGCCGACCCCGGATTCACCGACGCCGCCTTCACCGCGTCGATGTAGTCCTCCCGGTGGACGAGCCCCAGCGTCGACTCCCCGGCCGCCCGGCCGGCGACGACGTCCACCTCTTTGTCGAGCCCCAGGGCACCGACCAGTCGTCGCGTCAGGGCGAGCCGGACCGGATCCATCGGATGCTCCGGGCCGAAGTCATAGCCCGTTACTGCCTCGTCCCACATCAGCTGTGCGCGGCCGCTCATGCCCGCCACCGTATCGGTCCGCCTCAACCTCGAACGACCTCGCGTACACGACCGTCACCAGCACCAACACCATCGGTACGAGCATGGCCCCGCGGTAGCTCCAGGCGTCGCCGAGTGCCCCCACCAACGGCGAACCGATCAGGAACCCCACGTAGTTGAAGACGTTGAGCCGCGCCACCGCGGCATCGGACGCCCCTGGACGGCCGTCCCTCTCGGCGGCGAGCCGCCCCGCCGCCGCGAACGTCTGCGGCACCAGCACACACAGCCCCAGCCCCACCAACGTGAATCCGAGCATCCCCGCCCAGGCTCCCGGCGCCCCCGCCACGACGGCGAACCCACCCGCCGCGACGACCGCGCCGCCCCGCACCACCGCCGCGGCCCCGAACCGCCGCACACCGAGGTCCCCGAAGGCCCGCCCCACCAGCGTGGTCACCATGTACACGTTGTACGGCACGGTGGCCAGTTGCTCCGAACCCCCCAGCACGTCCTGCAGGTACTTCGCGCTCCAGTTGGAGACGGTGGAGTCCCCGATGTACGCGAACGACATGACCAGGCACAGCGGCAACAACACCTTGAACCCGACGCCGCCGCTCATCCCCTTCCGAAGCTCCTCAGCCCCGCCCGCACCGGCACCACCGTCCCCGTCGACATACCACCGGCTCCCGACCAGGGCCGCCGGCAACAGCGCGACGACCACCGGCAGATAGGACACCCACAGGGCCAGGCCCCAGTGCGCGCCGGCCCACGCCAGCGAGGCCCCCAGGATGCCGCCCATGCTGTATGCCGCGTGGAATCCCAGCATGATGCTGCGCCCGTACGATCGCTGCAGGCTGACGCCGAGCATGTTCATCGACGCGTCCAGCGCACCCACGGCGAGCCCGAAGGCGGCGAGAGCGACGGCGAGCACGGCCACCCGGTGCCCCGCTCCGACGCCGAGCAGCGCCAGGAGCACCACGGGCTGGGACCAGCGCAGCAGCCGACTGGGCCGTACTCTCCGCACGAGACGCCCGGTCGCCACACTCCCGACGCCGGCCAGGATCGGGACCGCGGCCAGGAAGACGGGCAGCAGCGCGTCGGAGATCCCGTACCGGTCCTGGATGGCCGGGATGCGCGTCACCAGCAGAGCGAAGGCGACGCCTTGGGCGAAGAAACCGAACGCCAACGAGACCCTGCCGCGCCGCAGCACATCAGTCATGGCGGCGAGCGTAGGGCTCCAACCTACCCCTGGGTAGATTGGAGCCCGAAACTGAATTCCGCCCGGCTTCAGGGCATGTCGTGCACGAGCAGGTCTGCCAACTCGCCCATGTCATCGAAGAGCCGGGTGGCCCCGCCGAGCTTCGTGGCCGGCGTCATCGCGGTGAACCCGTACACGTCCATCCCGGCCGCGACAGCCGCCCGTACCCCGAGCGGGCTGTCCTCGATCACGACACAGCGGTCCGGCGCGACCCCCATCCGCCCGGCCGCGTGCAGGAAGAGATCCGGCGCCGGCTTTCCCCGCCCCACGTCCTGGGAACTGAAGATCCGCTCGTCGTCGAACCACCGGTCCAGCCCGGTCTTCCGGTGCCCCACCCGGATCCGCTCGTGGCTCCCGGACGAGGCCACGCAGTACGCCACCCCGTCCCCAGCGAGCTTCTCGAGCACACCGACCGCTCCGGGCACCGGCTTCAGGTCCTGTTCGAAGGCGGCGAACACCCGCCCGTGGAAGACGTCGTCGAAGTCCTCGGGCAACCGCCGCCCCGTCCGCTCGAGGACGAGGTCGTGGACCCGGTGCATCGCGGCACCCATGTAGTCGCGGAGGGAGTCGTCGTACGACGTCGGGTGCCCCAGCTCGGTCAGGTAGCCGGCCAGAAGCCGGTTGGAGATCGGCTCGCTGTCGACGAGGACGCCGTCGTTGTCGAAGATAACCAG
>NZ_BAABCQ010000201.1:0-13041 GCF_039539045.1 Streptomyces marokkonensis | reverse complement strand
CGTAGAGCTCGGGTCAATGGGTCTCGCGCTGTGGGGACAGCGCACGACTCACGAGCACCAGGGGGTGTCTGACCTTCCGTCAGGGGTGTCGGAAGGCAGATATGCGCCCCCTCCTGTCGGTGAGCACGTGGAGTCATGAGGAGGAGCCCCATGCGCGGTGTCACGAACACCAGGTGGGTCACACGGTCTGTCGCCCCCAACTTCGCCCTGTCGGACGGCGATCGACGCTGAGAGGCGGGCCGGCCGCTGACGTCCGGGCATCCGGCTACGCGCGTCCGGCTGCGGGTTTCCCGCGTTCCCAGGGATCTCCCGACGCTTCTTCATGATCCGTTCCGCGATCGCGCACACCCCGCGCCGGTCGCCGGTTCGGCACACCCACACCTGTGAAATGGGCGAACTGTGACAAGTCCAATCGACATTGAGGGCGGCGGAACGCCGGCCGCCGTCGACGGCGCACCGGAGCCGGCCCGGAAGAGCGGGACCAGCAGTCTCGAGGGCCGTTCTCCCGGGCAGTTGATGTGGCTGCGTTTCAAGCGTGACCGGACCGGTGTCGTCTGCGCCTGGATCGTGATCTGCTACTTCGTGATCTCCGCGCTGGCACCGGTGATCGCCAAACTGTACGGAAAGGACCCGTACACCCTGTACGGGCAGGATCCCGAGTACGCGCTCGACACTCCCGTCCTGGACGAGTTCGGGCTGCCGCTCGGCTACTTCGGAGGCGTGTCCGGGGACCACTGGTTCGGCGTGGAACCGCAGTTCGGCCGCGACGTCTTCACCATGCTCCTCTACGGGATGCGCACCTCGCTGTACATGGCGCTGGGCGTCACCACGCTGCTGATGCTGACCGGCGTCCTCATCGGCCTGGTCGGCGGCTACTTCGGCGGCCGGACCGACTACTTCCTCGGCCGGTTCACCGACTTCTTCCTCTCCTTCCCACAGCAGCTCTTCTTCATCGCCTTCATGCCGGTGGTGACCTCGTTCTTCGTGGACCCGCGGGACGAGACGCCCACCTACTTCCGGGCCCTGGCCATTCTGATCGTGCTGTGGCTGCTCGGCTGGATGGGCATGGCCCGTCTGGTGCGGTCCACCGTGCTGTCCCTGCGGGAGCGGGAGTTCGTCGAGGCCGCCCGGGTCGCCGGAGCCTCGCCCTGGCGGATCATCCGCAAGGAGATCCTGCCGAACGTGATCTCACCCATCCTGATCCAGTTCACCTATCTGCTCCCCAGCACGATCCTCGGCATCGCCTTCCTCTCCTTCGCCGGCGTCGGCTTCGTCGAGCCGACCCCCGACTGGGGGCGGATGTTCGCCACCGGTGCCAAGGTCGCCGAGCAGGACCCGGCGTTCATGTTCTTCCCGGGCGTGGCACTGGTGGTCTTCGTCCTGTGTTTCAACCTCCTCGGGGACTCCGTGCGGGACGCCCTGGACCCCAAGTCGGGACGGTAGGAGGGGCCCGTTGGTGGGGGGACTGCGCCCCCGAGCCGGCCCACCGGCCGCGTCAGGCAGTGCACAGCAGTGCTCAGCAAGGCTCAGTGGACAACGAACTCGACAGGCAGGTGCATCACCACATGAAGTCGTTCAACTCTCGCACTGCGCGCGCCGTCATGGTCGCGCTCGCGGCAGGCTCGCTGGTCCTCACCGGTTGCTCGGAGAACAAGGGCGGCGGCGACTCCGGCAAGGACTCCAAGAAGGACCAGAAGGAAGCCAAGGTCCAGTCCAACGCGGTCACCTACGGCGATGCCGCCGCCTCCACCGGGCCGGCCAAGGACGTCCCCGGTGCCAAGCCCGGCGGCACCGTCATGGTCTACCAGGAGCAGGGCCTGTCCCACCTGGACCCCGGGCAGATCTACGTCTCCGACGCGGGCCAGGTGACCAACCTGCTCTTCCGCGGCCTGACCAACTTCCAGGAGGACGGCAAGGGCAACGTCTCCGTCGTCGGCGACCTCGCCACCGACTCCGGCAAGTCGTCCAACGGCGGCAAGACCTGGACGTACACGCTCAAGGACGGCGTCAAGGACGAGAACGGCAACCCGATCACGTCCGCCGACATACGGCACACCGTCGAGCGCCAGTACGCGGAGTTCATCTTCGACGGCCCGACCTACCTCCAGACCTGGCTGAGCGGCGCCGACTACCGCAAGGCGCTGCCCGACGGTGGCTACGGCGACAAGCACCTGCCGGACTCCGTCCTGGAGACGCCGGACGACAAGACCGTCGTCTTCCACTTCGACACCGCGCGCCCCGACCTGCCGCAGACCCTGGCCATGCCGGGGTACACCGTCGTGCCCGAGGAGACCGACACCAAGGAGAAGTACGACAAGGACCCGGTCGCCTCCGGCCCGTACAAGATCGCGGAGTACAAGGTCGGCAAGTCCATGAAGCTCGTCAAGAACGAGAACTGGGACCCGAAGACCGACGCGGTGCGCCACCAGTACCTGGACGGATACGACTTCGACTTCGGCGTCACGGAGTCGACCCAGACCAAGCGACTGATCGCCGACCAGGGCGACGCCAAGAACGCCATCCAGCTCACCGGCGCCGTCGAGGCCACCCAGATCCAGGACGTCATCACCGACCCGGCCGTCAACAAGCGCACCATCAAGGGCTACCAGCCCTACGTCATGACGCTGACGTTCAACCTGGACCGGATGAAGAACAAGAAGGTCCGCGACGCCATCACCTACGCCATCAACTCCAAGTCCCTCATCGCCGGCGAGGGCGGCGCGTACGGCGGCGACGTCGCACCCAACCTCTTCGCCCCGACCCTGCCGGGCTACGAGGCCGACTACGACCCGTACGGCCGGCTGAAGACGCCGTCCGGCAACATCGAGAAGGCCAAGGAACTCCTCAAGGACGTCCCCGCCGCCGAGAAGAAGCTCGTCTTCGCCTACCGCAACAGCGAGCCGGGACAGAAGCGCAAGGTCGCCGTCGAGGACGCGCTGGGCAAGGTCGGCCTGGAGATCGTCTCCAAGGAGGTCGACGCGGCGAGCTTCTACGAGCAGGTCGGCAAGCTCAAGAACCCGTACGACATGTACATCACGGGCTGGGGCCAGGACTGGCCGTCCCCGGGCACGGTCGTCACGCCGATCTACGACGGTGACCAGGTCGCCGACGGCGCTCCGAACTACTCGCACATGAACGACCCCAAGGTCCAGGAGCTGATCAAGAAGGCGCTCACCCAGGAGCCGACCGAGGCCGACGCGACCTGGAAGGAAGCCCACCGCTACATCCTGGAAGAGATCAACCCGTCCGCCCCGCTGTGGTACACGAAGACGTTCCAGCTCTACGGCTCGAACATCGGCGGCGCGCGGTACAGCACCGAGGCCAGCTACATCGACGTCAACGGCCTGTTCCTCAAGTCGTAACTCTCTACGGCTGACTGCGGGGGTGCGCACCAGGCGGAGCGCACCCCCAGGGTTCCGTGAAAATTCCCGACCACCTCCGCAGAGAGCAGCCAACCCGCCATGCTTCAGTTCATCATCCGACGCGCGGTCGGTGCCGTCATCACCCTGTTCCTGATCGGTGCCGCGACGTTCTTCCTCTTCGTCGCCGCCCCGTCCGACTACGCCTCCCTGGCCTGCGGCAAGGACTGCTCGGCCGCCAGGCTGGAGGACATCCGCGAGGCCCTCGGCCTCAACCTGCCGATCGCCCAGCAGTTCTGGGACTTCATGTCCGGCATCTTCATGGGACGTGACTTCCCCACGGGGCACTGCTCCGCCCCGTGCCTCGGACAGTCCTTCTACTCGGGGGAAATGGTCTGGACCATCATCAAGGACCGTTTCCCGCTCACCCTGTCGCTGACCGTCGGCGCCGCGATCGTCTTCCTGATCGTCGGCCTGGGTACGGGCATGCTCGCCGCCTTCCGGCGCGGCTCGCACGTGGACAAGGTGGCCACCGGCGCCTCCATGGTGCTCAGCTCCTTCCAGATCTACTTCCTCGGCCCGATCGCCCTGGCGGTCCTCGTCTACGGCACCGGCCTGATGGAGGACCCCAAGTACGTCCCCATCACCGAGGACCCGGTCGGCTGGCTCGTCGGCCTCTCCATCCCGATGGTCGTGATGGCCACCATCTTCACCGCCCAGTACACCCGTATGTCACGCTCCTCGCTGGTCGAGCAGCTGGCGGAGGACCATGTGCGCACCGCCCGGGCCAAGGGCATGTCGCAGAAGTACGTCTTCTTCCGCTACGCCTGGCGCGGCTCGCTCATCCCCATCGTCACCATCCTCGGCATCGACCTCAGCAGCCTGCTCGGCGGCGCCGTCGTCACCGAGCTGACCTTCTCCCTGCAGGGCATCGGCCGGCTCGCCGTGGACGGCGCGGTCAACAAGGACCTGCCGCTGACCATGGGCGTCATGCTGGTCGGGGCCTTCATGATCCTGATGCTGAACATCCTCGTCGACATCGCGTACGCCTGGATCGACCCGCGCGTCCGGCTTTCCTAGGAAGAGGGCACCGAGTGACCACACTGACCAAGACGGAGGGCGCGCCGCCGCCCACCGGGCCCGAGAGCTTCCTGTCGGTCCGCGACCTGAGCGTGCGGTTCGCCACGGAGGACGGTGTCGTCAAGGCGGTCGACGGTCTCTCCTTCGACGTCGAACGGGGCCGGACCCTGGGCATCGTGGGCGAGTCCGGCTCCGGCAAGTCCGTGACCAACCTGACGATCCTGGGCCTGCACAACCCGCGGACCACGACGGTCGACGGAGAGATCGTCTTCGACGGCAAGGAACTCGTCACCGCCACCGAGCGAGAACTGGAACAGCTGCGCGGCAACCGGATCGCCATGATCTTCCAGGACCCGCTGACGGCCATGTCCCCCTACTACACGGTGGGCCGGCAGATCGCCGAGCCGTACCGCAAGCACACCCGCTCCTCCAAACAGGAGGCCTGGGACCGGGCGGTGGAGATGCTCGGCAAGGTCGGCATCCCCAATCCGGCCCAGCGCGCCAAGGACTACCCGCACCAGTTCTCCGGCGGTATGCGCCAGCGCGCGATGATCGCCATGGCGCTGGTCTGCGACCCGGACCTCCTGATCGCCGACGAGCCCACGACCGCGCTGGACGTGACGGTGCAGGCGCAGATCCTGGACCTGCTCAAGGAGCTCCAGCAGGAGTTCGGTTCGGCGATCGTCTTCATCACGCACGACCTCGGCGTCATCGCCGACGTCGCCGACGACATCATGGTGATGTACGCGGGCAGCGCGGTGGAGCGGGGCAGCACCGACCAGGTGCTCAGGGCGCCCCGCCACCCCTACACCTGGGGCCTGCTGAACTCGATGCCCCGCCTGGACTCCGACCTCAGCGCCGCGCTCGCGCCGATCCCCGGCACCCCGCCGTCGCTGCTCACCCCACCGTCGGGCTGCCGCTTCCACCCCCGCTGCACCTTCCAGGACCGGGTCGGCGGCAACCGCTGTGTCACCGAGAGGCCGCTGCTGGGCGCGGACCGGTCCTCGGCGTGCCATCTGACGGGGGAGCAGAAGCGGGCCATCTTCATCGAAGAGATCAGGCCCCGACTGGGGTGACACTCACCCATCAGGCGATGTGCCGACCAGGAGGAGCTGCCGCATGAAAGAGGAATCATGAAAGAAGACCTCGTCGTCCCCGCCCCGCGCGAGGCCGCGGCCGGTGGACCGGGGGAGCCGCTGCTGGTGGCCGAGGGCCTGACCAAGCACTTCCCGGTCAAGGGCGGCTTCCCCGTCCGGCGGACCGTCGGCCAGGTCCAGGCCGTCGACGGCATCGACCTGACCGTGCACTCCGGCGAGAGCTTCGGCCTGGTGGGGGAGTCCGGGTGCGGCAAGTCGACCACGGGCCGACTGATCACCCGCCTGCTGGAGCCGACCGCCGGCAAGATCACGTACCGGGGGCAGGACATCTCCCACGCGGGGCGCAAGGCGCTCGCGCCGATCCGGTCCGAGATCCAGATGATCTTCCAGGACCCCTATTCCTCGCTGAACCCCAGGCAGACGGTCGGCAAGATCATCTCCGGTCCGATGGAGATCAACCGCATCGATCCGCCGGGCGGGCGCGAGAACCGGGTGCGCGAGCTGCTGGAGATCGTGGGTCTCAACCCCGAGCACTTCAACCGCTTCCCGCACGAGTTCTCCGGCGGCCAGCGCCAGCGCATCGGTGTCGCCCGTGCCCTGGCCCTGGAGCCGAAGCTGATCGTGGCCGACGAGCCGGTCTCCGCACTCGACGTGTCCATCCAGGCCCAGGTGGTCAACCTGCTCCAGAAGGTGCAGAAGGAACTGGGCATCGCGTTCCTGTTCATCGCCCACGACCTGGCCGTCGTACGGCACTTCTCGCAGCGCCTGGCGGTGATGTACCTCGGAAAGGTGATCGAGGTCGGCGACCGGGACTCCATCTACACCCGCCCCCGTCACCCCTACACCCACGCCCTGCTGTCCGCCGTGCCCGAGGTGAACCTGACCGACGGGGAGAGCCACCGGCGGGAACGCATCCGGCTGGCCGGCGACGTACCGTCCCCGATCAACCCGCCCTCGGGCTGCCGCTTCCGCACCCGGTGCTGGAAGGCGCAGGACAAGTGCGCGTCGGAGGCACCTCCGCTGGTCCGGGTCGACGGCAACCGGGACGGCCACCTGACCGCCTGCCACTTCCCGGAGGAGCCGACCATCGCGGCCCGCGGGGAGGACATCGTCCTGGACCCGGCCCTGGCCGCGTCGGAGGAGACGGACAAGGCCTGACCCGACTCCGCCGCCAAGAGCACCAGTGGCAAAGGGTACCCGCCACGAAAAGACCGAGGGCCCGTGCCTGGGGAGGCGCGGGCCCTCGGTTTCCCTGGAGCGGACGTTTCCGGGCTCGGGTCAATGGGCCGTAGAAGGTCCGTTCCGCGGGCGGTGCCGACAGAAAGGGGTGTTGTCAGGCAGCCGCCCGGGGGCTCTTGGAGAGAGCGGACGGAGTGCCGTCCACCGTCTCGGGGTAGTGGCAGGCCGTCAGGTGACCGGCCTTGTTGCCCTCCACCTGCACCAGCGGCGGTGCCTCGGAGGCGCACTTCTCGGTCGCCTTCCAGCACCGGGTGCGGAAGGGGCAGCCGGAGGGCGGGTTGATCGGCGAGGGCACGTCGCCGACGAGCCGGATGCGCTCGCGGGGCGTGTCCTCCACCGTGGCCTCGGGCACGGCGGACAGCAGGGCGCGCGTGTAGGGGTGACGCGGGTTCTCGTACAGGTCGTCGCGGTCGGCGATCTCCATGATCTTACCGAGGTACATGACCGCGACGCGCTGTGAGAAGTGCCGCACCACGGCAAGGTCGTGGGCGATGAAGACGAAGGCGATGCCCAGTTCCTTCTGCACCTTCTGGAGCAGGTTGACCACCTGGGCCTGGATGGACACGTCGAGCGCGGAGACCGGCTCGTCGGCCACGATCAGCTTCGGCTCCAGGGCCAGGGCACGGGCGACACCGATGCGCTGGCGCTGGCCGCCGGAGAACTCGTGCGGGAAGCGGTTGAAGTGCTCGGGGTTGAGACCCACGATCTCCAGCAGCTCGCGCACCCGGTTCTCGCGCCCGCCGGCCGGGTTGATGTCGTTGATCTCCATCGGACCCACGATGATCTTGCCGACCGTCTGGCGCGGGTTGAGGGACGCGTACGGGTCCTGGAAGATCATCTGGATCTCGGACCGGATCGGCGCGAGCGCCTTGCGTCCCGCGTGCGTGATGTCCTGCCCGCGGTACGTGATCTTGCCGCCGGTGGGCTCCAGCAGGCGGGTGATCAGCCGGCCGGTCGTCGACTTGCCGCACCCGGACTCGCCGACCAGGCCCAGGCTCTCGCCCTCGCGCACCTGGAAGTCCAGGCCGTCCACCGCCCGCACCGCCCCGACCGTACGAGGGATCGGGAAGCCGCCCCTGATCGGGAAGTGCTTGGTCAGGCCGCTGACGTCCAGGAGCGTTTCCGCGTTGCTCATGATGGTGAATCCTGTCTCTTGTACGTCAGTTGTACCGGGTCGCGGCGAAGTCGGCGAACAGCTCCGTGCGCTGCTCGGGGGGCAGGTGGCAGGCGGACCCCCGCCCGTTGACCACGTCGAGCGCGGGCTGCTCCGAGGCGCACAGTCCGCCGCCGACCTTCTCGACGAAGGCGCACCGCGGGTGGAAACGGCAGCCGGTGGGCGGGTTGAGCAGCGAGGGCGGCGAGCCGGGGATCGGCTCCAGCGGCACGTCGACCGGCCCGTCGAGGCTGGGCATGGAGCTCATCAGGCCCAGCGTGTACGGGTGCTGCGGGTCGCGCAGCACCTCCTCCTTGGTCCCGCGCTCCACGCACCGGCCGCCGTACATCACCAGCACGTCGTCCGCGATGTCCGCGATGACACCGAGGTCGTGGGTGATGAAGATGATGGCCGTGCCGAACTCCTGCTGGAGGTCCTTGAGCAGGTCCATGATCTGTGCCTGGACCGTCACGTCGAGCGCCGTGGTCGGCTCGTCCGCGATGAGCAGCTCGGGGTCGCAGACCAGTGCCATGGCGATCATCGCACGCTGGCGCATACCGCCGGAGAACTGGTGCGGGTAGTCGTCCACCCGGGTCTCCGGCTGCGGGATGCCCACGCGCCGCAGCATCTCGATCGCCCGCTCCCGGGCCTCCTTCTTGGAGGCGCCGGTGTGCTTGCGGTACGTCTCGCCGATCTGCTTGCCGATGGTGTGGTAAGGCGACAGCGAGGCCAGCGCGTCCTGGAAGATCATCGCCATCTTGTTGCCGCGCAGCCGCTCCAGCTCCCGCTCGGTGGCGGTGAGCAGGTCCTTGCCGTCGAGGACGATCTCGCCGTCGATCGCGGTGCGGTCCGGGTCGTGCAGGCCCAGGATCGTCAGGTTGGTGACCGACTTGCCGGAACCCGATTCGCCCACGATGCCGAGCGTCTTGCCCTTGGCGATGTCGAAGGAGAGTCCGTCGACGGCCTTGACGGTGCCGTCCTCGGTGGAGAAGTGGACCTTCAGGTCCCTGACGGAGAGGAAGGGCTGCTGTTCGGTGCTCGTCACGCGGACGCTCCAGGAGGTGATGCGGGGGGTAGGGGGCAGGCGGAGGTCAGGCGAGCCGGATCCGCGGGTCGATCAGGGCGTAGACCGCGTCGACGGCGATGTTGAAGATCACGATCGCACCGGCCGCCAGCACGGTGACACCGAGCAGCATGGGCAGGTCGCTCTGGTCCACGGACTGGATCGCGAGCCGGCCGATGCCGTGGAGGCTGAAGGTCGTCTCGGTGATCATGGCGCCACCGATCAGCACGCCGAGGTCGATGCCGAAGAGGGTGACGATGGGACCCATCGCGCCGCGCCAGGCGAACCGGAAGAACACGTTTCGCTTGGACAGCCCCTTGGCCCGGGCGGTGCGGACGTAGTCCTCGTTGAGCTGTTCCACCATCTGGGAACGCGTCATACGGGTGTAGTTCGCGGTGAAGATGATGGACAGCACCAGCCAGGGCAACAACAGGCCGGAGACCCAGGCGGCCGGGTTCTCGGTGAGCGGTGTGTACGACGGCTGGCTGAGGATGCCGAGCTCCGAGACCAGGAAGTACATCGCGATGTAGCCGACGAAGTAGATCTGCAGCGAGGAGCCGAGCAGCGACGCGGAGCTGGCGAACTTGTCCAGGAACTTGCCCTGCTTCAACGCGGCGAGCATGCCGGCGCCGACACCGACGATCACGAAGACGACGGCCGCGCCGAAGGCGAGCGAGAGGGTCAGCGGCAGCCGGTCCATGATGGTGCCGAAGACGGGCTCGCGGTTGGCGAAGGAGTAGCCGAGGCAGGGTGCGTCGCAGTAGCCGTAACCGGCGTAGTCCCGCCCGGCGAAGACGCCGACGAGCCAGTGCCAGTACTGCATCAGGATCGACTCGTCGATGCCCAGGTTCTCCCGGATCTGCGCGAGGTTCTCCGGTGTGCAGTTCTTGCCGCAGGACATCATGGCGGGGTCACGCGGAACGGCGTAGAAGAGCCAGAAGGTGATGGCGCTGATGATCAGCAGGATGACCATCGCACCGGAGACTCGGCGGACTAGGAAGCGGAGCATGGGGCGTGACTTTCCGGACGGGGCGCCGTCGCCGGGGGTGGAGGGGGGTGGACCGGCCCGAGGGGGCGGCCGTATGGGTGGTGGCCGCCCCCGTGGGAAGGTGCGCGCTTACTTCTTGACGTACAGCTTGCAGAGCGCGACGCAGTTGTTGCCGGCGTCGTAGACGACGTTGCCGATCTTCGACCCGTACATCCAGTTGCGGATGGGGTGGTAGTCGGGCACGGCGCCGGCCAGCTCCATGACCTGGCGGTCGATGGCGCCCCAGGCCTTCTTGGCCTCCTCCGGGTTCGTGATCGCGGAGGCCGCGTCGATCGCCTTGTTGAGACCGGCGTCGTCCAGCTGGGAGTAGTTGTTGCGACCGTCGCCGATGTTCGTGCCGTGCCAGCACGGGTAGAAGACCGAGTAGCCGCCCGGCCAGTCCGGGCTCCAGCCGGCGGCGAACAGGTCGTAGCCGTTGTCCACCTTGCCGATCTGGGTGTAGAAGGTCGACTTGTCGACCTGCTTGTTGACGACCTTGAAGCCGGCCGCCTCCAGAGCGTTCTTGACCGCGACGGCCTGCTTCACCGCGTTGTCCGAGTGCTGGTAGGCGATGACCAGCTTCTGGCCCTCCTTGCCGGCCTCCTTCAGCAGCGCCTTGGCCTTCTCCGGGTCGCCGCCGGGCTTCTTGGTCTTCCCGTACAGGTCGAACTCTTCGTAACCGGGGGTCACCGGGCTGAGGATCGTGGTGGCGATCTCCGTCGTGGAGGCGCCGCCGCGGATCGTCTGCAGCTGCTGCGACGGCCAGGCGTAGGCGATGGCCTGGCGGACCTTGACGTCCGTGATGCGGGTGGTGTTGATCGGCCAGTAGTAGGTGGCCACGTCGATCGCGGTGAGGACGCGCTTCTTCATCTCGGCGTCGGTGAGCACCTGGGCGACGCGCTCGGCGGCGACCTCGTTGAAGATCACCATCGCCTGCTGGTCCTTGCCCTGGTCCGCGATGAAGCGGTCCGTGGCGGCCAGCGGCTGGAAGCCGAACTGGAAGAGGTACTGGTCCGGGTACGCGTTGCGCATCGAGTCCGTCTTCGGGTCCCAGTGCTCGTTGCGCACGTAGGTCATCGACTTGCCGACGCTGCGGTCCTTGATCTTGTACGGACCGCTGGAGAACGGGCGCTTGTCGTACTTCTCCTTGGTGTCGTGCTTCTTCGGCACCAGGGCGTAACCACGCATGGCCAGCGTGAAGTTGAAGTCACCGCGCGCCTCCTTGAGGCGGAAGGTGATGGTCTTGCCGTCGGTCTCGATCGAGTCGAGGTGCTTGTCCTCGTAGGGGCCCTCGTACTTGTCGGCGCCCTCCAGCCACGACTGGACGTAGATCGGGCCCTCGGTGATGAACGACGCGAAGGTGCGCTCGAAGGTGTGGCGGACGTCGTCCGCGGTGATCTCCGAGCCGTCCTCCCACTTCAGACCGTCCTTCAGCGTGAAGGACCAGGTCTTGCCGCCGTCCTTCATGGTGCCGGCGTCGGTGGCGGCGTCGCCGACCAGGGTGGCGCCGCCCTTGTCGTCGATCTTGTAGCCGGTCAGACCGCGCAGGATCGGCACGGTGATGGCGGCCTCGGTGCTGGTGTAGATCTGCGCCGGGTCCAGGTGGTCCATGTCGTGCTGGTCGAGCGAGTAGGCGATCCCGCCCGTCACGGCGCCCTTGACCTCGGGGGCCGGACCGGTCGAGTCGGCCTTGGTGCCGACTGGGATGTCCACGGTCTTGCTGTCGCTGACCTTGGGGCCGTCGTTCTTGGCGGAGCCGCCCTTGTCCTCACCGCCGCAGGCGGTCAGCACCGACGACGAGGCCGCGACGACGCCGGTCGCAATGAGGAAGTTTCTACGGGAGAAAGCCATGATGCACCCCAAGGATGGTCATACGGGACAAAGAAGGCCGGCCGGACTCCTGTGTACGGACCGGAGGAAGGAACGGGTCAGCGCTTGGACTTCGGGTCGAGTGCGTCGCGCACCGAGTCGCCGAGCAGGTTGAAGGCGAGTACGAAGATCACCATCGAGAGGCCCGGGAAGAGAAGGAAGGCCAGGTCCTCGGTGTAGAACTGGGCGCCTCGCTGGATCATGACGCCCCAGTCCGGGGTCGGGTCGATCATGCCGACGCCGAGGAAGGCCAGACCCGCCTCGGCGGTCACGAAGGCCGGGAGCATCAGCGTGGACTGGATGATGATCGGCGTCCACAGGTTGGGCAGCAGCTCCTTGAAGACGATCCGCCCCGGTGACGCGCCCGTGACCTTGGCCGCCTCCACGAACTCCCGCTCGCGCAGGGCGAGTACCTGCCCCCGCAGCAGCCGGGCGAGCGAGGCCCAGCCGAAACCGGCCAGCACGATGATCAGGGAGAAGGCCCGCAGCCAGGTGGGGACGTTCTCGTCGGGGGCGATGAAGATGCCGTACACGACCGGCATGAAGGCGATGAAGAACAGCGTGGACGGGAACGACAGCAGGATGTCGATGAGCCGGCCGACGAGGTAGTCCGTCTTGCCGCCCAGGTAGCCGGCCGTGACGCCGATGACGACTCCGAGGAGTGTGGTGAGGACGGCGGCGGCCACCGCGATGCCGAGCGAGGTGCGGATGGCGTAGAGCAGGAAGGTGAAGACGTCCCGGCCCAGCTGCGGCTCGATGCCGAACCAGAACTCCGAGCTCATACCGCCGTTGGGGCCGACCGGGTAGGCGAAGGCGTCGAGCAGTTCGGGGCGCTGGCTGGCGTACGTGGTGTACGGGTCCTTGCCGTACAGCTTGGCTATGAGGGGCGCCGCGAGCGCGATCACGAAGAAGAAGATCACGATGCACGCGGAGATGACGCCCGCGCGGTCACGCCTGAAGCGCTTCCAGGCCAGCCGGCCCGGAGAGCGGCTCTCGCTGCCCTGAGGGATGGTGGGCGTGGGCGACTTGACGACGCTGTCGTCGGTCACCTCGAGCGGGGCAGCCGCTGATGGAGTTGGGGGGGTCATGGTGCTCCTGGCCCAAGGGAGGGTCTGATGACTCCGCAGGGCGTCCCCCTACGGGCTACGCCGGAC
>NZ_BAABCQ010000200.1:0-13079 GCF_039539045.1 Streptomyces marokkonensis | reverse complement strand
CAAAAACCCTCAGCATCGAGAAGAGAATGCCGATGACCGAGCAGGCCACCGGGGCCCATCACCCGCAGCCGCGGCCCCGATCCGGAGGACAGTCCGCCCCCGAGCACGTCACGGGTGCGCAGTCCCTCATCCGCTCTCTCGAGGAGGTCGGCGCCGACACGGTATTCGGCATTCCCGGCGGCACGATCCTTCCGGCGTACGACCCGCTGATGGACTCCACCAAGGTGCGTCACGTCCTGGTCCGCCACGAGCAGGGCGCCGGCCACGCGGCCACCGGCTACGCGCAGGCCACCGGCAAGGTGGGCGTCTGCATGGCGACCTCGGGCCCCGGCGCCACCAACCTGGTCACCCCGATCGCCGACGCGCACATGGACTCCGTGCCGCTGGTCGCGATCACCGGGCAGGTGGTGTCCTCGTCGATCGGCACGGACGCCTTCCAGGAAGCGGACATCGTCGGCATCAGCATGCCGATCACCAAGCACAGCTTCCTCGTCACCAAGGCCGAGGACATCCCCCGGGTGATCGCCCAGGCGTTCCACATCGCCTCCACCGGCCGTCCCGGACCCGTCCTGGTCGACATCCCCAAGGACATCCTCCAGAAGAAGACCACCTTCTCCTGGCCGCCGGTCATGGACCTGCCCGGCTACCGCCCGGTCACCAAGCCGCACGCCAAGCAGATCCGCGAGGCCGCCAAGCTCATCACCGCCGCGAAGCGCCCCGTGCTCTACGTCGGCGGCGGCGTGCTCAAGGCGCAGGCCACCGCCGAGCTGAAGGTCCTCGCCGAACTCACCGGAGCGCCCGTCACCACCACCCTGATGGCGCTGGGCGCGTTCCCCGACAGCCACCCGCTGCACGTGGGAATGCCGGGCATGCACGGTGCGGTCACCGCCGTCACCGCGCTGCAGAAGGCCGACCTGATCGTCGCCCTCGGCGCCCGCTTCGACGACCGCGTCACCGGCAAGCTGGACAGCTTCGCCCCGTACGCCAAGATCGTCCACGCCGACATCGACCCCGCCGAGATCGGCAAGAACCGCGCCGCCGACGTGCCGATCGTCGGCGACGCCCGCGAGGTCATCGCCGACCTCGTGCAGGCCGTCCAGAAGGAGCACAGCGAGGGCGGCAAGGGCGACTACACCGCCTGGTGGAAGGACCTCAGCCGCTGGCGCGACACCTACCCCCTCGGATACGACCAGCCCGGGGACGGTTCGCTCTCCCCGCAGCGGGTCATCGAGCGCATCGGGCAACTGGCGCCCGAGGGCACGATCTTCGCGGCCGGTGTCGGCCAGCACCAGATGTGGGCCGCGCACTTCGTCCAGTACGAGCAGCCCGCCACCTGGCTGAACTCCGGCGGCGCCGGAACCATGGGCTACGCCGTCCCGGCGGCCATGGGCGCCAAGGCCGGAATGCCCGGCCAGGCCGTCTGGGCCATCGACGGCGACGGCTGCTTCCAGATGACCAACCAGGAACTGACCACCTGCGCCCTGAACAACATCCCGATCAAGGTCGCCATCATCAACAACGGCGCCCTCGGGATGGTCCGCCAGTGGCAGACCCTGTTCTACAACCAGCGGTACTCCAACACCGTGCTGCACAGCGGCCCCGACGCCGACGGCAGGCAGCCGAGCGCCGGCACCCGCGTCCCCGACTTCGTGAAGCTGTCGGAGGCCATGGGCTGCTACGCCATCCGCTGCGAGGACCCGGCCGACCTCGACAAGGTCATCGAGGAGGCGAACTCCATCAACGACCGGCCCGTCGTCGTCGACTTCATCGTCCACGAGGACGCCATGGTCTGGCCGATGGTCGCCGCCGGCACCTCGAACGACGAGATCATGGCCGCCCGGGACGTCCGCCCCGACTTCGGCGACAACGAAGACGACTGAGCGAGAGAGACCGAAGAGATCATGTCCAAGCACACGCTCTCCGTCCTGGTGGAGAACACGCCCGGCATCCTCGCCCGGATCGCCGCCCTGTTCTCCCGCCGCGGCTTCAACATCGACTCGCTCGCCGTCGGCGTCACCGAACACCCCGACATCTCCCGCATCACCATCGTGGTGAGCGTCGAGGAGTTCCCGCTGGAGCAGGTCACCAAGCAGCTCAACAAGCTGGTCAACGTGCTCAAGATCGTCGAGCTGGAGCCCACCCATGCCGTCCAGCGCGAACTCGTCCTGGTGAAGGTGCGCGCCGACAACGAGACGCGCTCCCAGATCGTCGAGATCGTCCAGCTCTTCCGCGCCAAGACCGTCGACGTCTCCCCGGAGGCCGTCACCATCGAGGCCACCGGCAGCAGCGACAAGCTGTCCGCCATGCTCAAGATGCTGGAACCGTACGGCATCAAGGAACTCGTCCAGTCCGGCACGATCGCCATCGGCCGCGGCGCCCGTTCGATCACGGACCGCTCGCTGCGCGCACTCGACCGGTCCGCATAACGACGGAAACGGGCGGCCGGCGCGTTTCGGCCGCCCGCATTCCGAGACCCCGAGACTTCCCGTCCGCCCACCGGCATACGGTGGGACGCAACACCTGCACACAAGGAGAGAACCCAGTGGCCGAGCTGTTCTACGACGCCGACGCCGACCTGTCCATCATCCAGGGCCGCAAGGTCGCGGTCATCGGTTACGGCAGCCAGGGCCACGCCCACGCCCTGTCGCTGCGCGACTCCGGCGTCGACGTGCGCGTCGGTCTGCACGAGGGCTCCAAGTCCAAGGCCAAGGCCGAGGAGCAGGGCCTGCGCGTGGTGAGCCCGGCCGAGGCCGCCACCGAGGCCGACGTCATCATGATCCTCGTCCCGGACCCGATCCAGGCCCAGGTCTACGAGGAGCACATCAAGGACAACCTGAAGGACGGCGACGCCCTGTTCTTCGGCCACGGCCTGAACATCCGCTACGGCTTCATCAAGCCCCCGGCCGGCGTGGACGTCTGCATGGTCGCCCCCAAGGGCCCGGGCCATCTGGTGCGCCGTCAGTACGAGGAGGGCCGCGGCGTTCCCTGCATCGCCGCCGTCGAGCAGGACGCCACGGGCAACGGCTTCGAGCTGGCCCTGTCGTACGCGAAGGGCATCGGCGGCACCCGCGCCGGCGTCATCAAGACGACCTTCACCGAGGAGACCGAGACCGACCTCTTCGGTGAGCAGGCCGTCCTGTGCGGTGGTACGGCCGCGCTGGTCAAGGCGGGCTTCGAGACCCTGACCGAGGCCGGTTACCAGCCGGAGATCGCCTACTTCGAGTGCCTGCACGAGCTGAAGCTGATCGTGGACCTCATGTACGAGGGCGGCCTGGAGAAGATGCGCTGGTCGATCTCCGAGACCGCCGAGTGGGGCGACTACGTCACCGGCCCGCGGATCATCACCGACGCCACCAAGGCCGAGATGAAGAAGGTCCTCGCCGAGATCCAGGACGGCACCTTCGCCAAGAACTGGATGGACGAGTACCACGGCGGTCTGAAGAAGTACAACGAGTACAAGCAGCAGGACTCCGAGCACCTGCTGGAGACCACCGGCAAGGAGCTGCGCAAGCTCATGAGCTGGGTCGACGAGGAGGCGTAAGCCTCACGCCCGAGGGGCCGGAGCCAAGCCGCTCCGGCCCCTTCGGCGAACCCCGGACAACGCCGTGAGTGCGGTGTTGCCCCATCCGTCCGGCCACGGACGGGTGATCCTTCCGCAGAGGCGCAGGACGACCCCCGCCACGCCACTAGACTGCTGACAACATACGCGTCGGGCCCACAGCGTCGTGCGTCTTCCACGCGGCTAGCAACCTCCACCGCATGCGGCCGTCGGGACGGCCGTCCGCATTGGACCTGTGAGGACTCACGTGAGCTCGTACCCCAGTCAAAAAGCTACGGTACTCATCGCTGAAGAGCTGTCGCCCGCGACCGTGGACGCGCTCGGCCCCGACTTCGAGATCCGCCGGTGCAACGGCGCGGACCGGGCCGAACTGCTCCCCGCCATCGCGGACGTGGACGCGATCCTGGTCCGCTCCGCGACCAAGGTCGACGCCGAAGCCATCGCCGCCGCGAAGAAGCTCAAGGTCGTCGCCCGCGCCGGTGTCGGCCTGGACAACGTGGACGTCGCCGCGTCCACCAAGGCCGGCGTGATGGTGGTCAACGCCCCGACCTCCAACATCGTGACCGCCGCCGAGCTGGCCTGCGGTCTGCTCGTCGCCACCGCCCGCAACATCCCGCAGGCCAACGCCGCGCTCAAGAACGGCGAGTGGAAGCGCAGCAAGTACACCGGCGTCGAGCTGGCCGAGAAGACCCTCGGCGTCGTGGGCCTGGGCCGCATCGGCGCCCTCGTCGCACAGCGCATGTCGGCCTTCGGCATGAAGGTCGTCGCCTACGACCCCTACGTACAGCCCGCCCGGGCCGCGCAGATGGGCGTCAAGGTCCTGTCGCTGGACGAACTGCTCGAGGTCTCCGACTTCATCACCGTCCACCTGCCCAAGACCCCCGAGACCCTCGGCCTGATCGGCGACGAGGCGCTGCGCAAGGTCAAGCCGAGCGTCCGCATCGTCAACGCCGCGCGCGGCGGCATCGTCGACGAGGACGCGCTGTACTCGGCGCTGAAGGAGGGCCGCGTCGCCGGCGCCGGTCTGGACGTGTACGCCAAGGAGCCCTGCACCGACTCGCCTCTGTTCGAGTTCGACCAGGTCGTCTGCACCCCGCACCTCGGCGCCTCCACCGACGAGGCGCAGGAGAAGGCCGGCATCGCGGTGGCCAAGTCGGTCCGCCTCGCCCTCGCCGGCGAGCTGGTCCCCGACGCGGTGAACGTCCAGGGCGGCGTCATCGCCGAGGACGTCAAGCCGGGCCTGCCGCTCGCCGAGCGCCTCGGCCGCATCTTCACCGCGCTCGCCGGTGAGGTCGCCGTCCGCCTCGACGTCGAGGTCTACGGCGAGATCACTCAGCACGACGTGAAGGTGCTGGAACTCTCCGCCCTCAAGGGCGTCTTCGAGGACGTCGTCGACGAGACCGTGTCCTACGTCAACGCCCCGCTGTTCGCCCAGGAGCGCGGCGTCGAGGTCCGGCTGACCACCAGCTCGGAGTCGCCGGAGCACCGCAACGTCGTCACGGTGCGCGGCACCCTCTCGGACGGCGAGGAGGTGTCGGTCTCCGGCACGCTGGCCGGTCCGAAGCACCTCCAGAAGATCGTCGCCGTCGGCGAGTACGACGTTGACCTCGCCCTCGCCGACCACATGGTCGTCCTGCGCTACGAGGACCGTCCGGGTGTCGTCGGCACCGTCGGCCGCGTCATCGGCGAGGCCGGCATCAACATCGCCGGCATGCAGGTCGCCCGCGCGACGGTCGGCGGCGAGGCGCTGGCCGTGCTGACCGTCGACGACACGGTGCCCGCCGGGGTGCTGGCGGAGGTCTCGGCGGAGATCGGGGCCACGTCGGCCCGGTCGGTGAACCTGGTCTGACCTGACCCGGGGGCATCGCCCCCGGGCTCCCGTTCGCCCTGAACGGGTGCGTCCTCGAACGCCGGACGGGCTGACTCGGTCGGCCTGCCCGGCGTTTTCCGTGTGCGCTTCCGACGCTCCGGACGGTCGGACGTCATCGGGCCCGCCGTCCGGCACCGGCTGCCGCAGGTGCGCGGCCTGTCGGCGCGGGCGGACGGCCTGCGTCAGGTGGCGGAGACCGCTACAGGCGGTACGCCTTGAGTGCCATGTGCAGCAGCAGCCGGTCCTCGCCGTCGTCCAGGTCCAGGCCCGTGAGCTGCTCGACGCGGGACAGCCGGTAGTACAGCGTCTGGCGGTGGACGCCCAGCTCGGCGGCCGTGCGGCCGGCCTGGCCCGCGCAGTCGAGATAGACCTCGGCGGTGCGGGCCAGTTCACGGTGGGCGGGGGTGAGCAGCGCCCGTACGGCGGGATCGTGGGCGGACCACGCGGGCAGCGCGGTCAGCAGGCGGAACGCTCCGATGGACGTCCACTCGGCGACCGGCCCGAACCGGCTCTCGGCGCGCGCCGCCCGGGCCGCCGCCGACGCCTCCAGCCAGGCGGCCCCCAGCTCGGCCAGCCCGGTGCGCGGCGCGGAGACCCCCGCCGCCACCCCCGCCGCCACCCCGGCCGCCGCTCCGGAGGCCGCACCCGTCCGGAGGCCGGCGGCCCCGGTTGTTCCGCCTGCCCCGCCCGCGCCCCGTGCCCGCTCCAGCAGACGCCCCGCCGCCGTCGTCGCCGGAGTCAGCACGTCCGCCGAGCGCAACCGCACCAGCAGCGCCAGCGACTGGCCCGAGGTCCCCCACGGCACCGTGCACAGCGCCGTCGCCCCGGGCACCGTACGGACCGAGGGCGCGTCCTCGGGGCCGGCCGAGGGCCAGGGCGCCACGCACACCACCGCGTGCGGGGCGCCGACGCGGGAGCCGAGGGCGGTGCGCAGTTCCGCCACCGCCATGTCCCGCTGCCAGTCCCGCTCGGCGGTCAGCACCGCCCGCAGCTCCCGGCTCAGGTCGGCGCCGTGCTGCGCCTCGTCCGCGAGCAGCGCACCGATCCGGGCGGTCACCTCCATCGCCGCCGCCAGCTGCCGCTCCGTCGGGCCGGGCTCCGTGTCCAGAAGCCACACATAGCCGAGGACGACGCCCCGGTGCCGTACCGGCAGACACGTGCGCCCCCGGTACACCCCCGCCTCCGGCGTCGGCGGAATGCGGACCGGGCCCCTCGCGCGGGTGATGCCGAAACCCTCGAACCAGGCCCGGACCGTCGCCGTGGAGCGCCGGGTCAGGATCGAGCGGGTGCGCACCGGGTCCAGGGCCGAGGGGTCGAGGTCACCCTCGCTGTCGTACGCGCCGAAGGCGATCAGCTCGAAGTCGCGGTTCTCCAGGGTCGCGGGCGCGCCCAGCAGCTCGGAGATCTCGTCGACCAGCTCCTGGTAGTCGCCCCTGGAATCCGTCGTCACCCGGGCATTCTGCCGCATTTCCGCGCCCGGTTCATACATCTGTCTGAGATCCGTGGCACGGATGCGTGACAGCTGTCGATGGCCGACGATCGGGGGGATCCTTAGATTTCACGGTGGTTCTCCGTGCCGTTCCCCGTTCGTCGGGCAGCGGCCTCGTGTTGGTTGGTAAGTGGAGGTGCCCCGTGCTGGGTCCCGTGATTCTCGCCGCGTCGCGCAGCGACCGGATGCGCCGGCTGGTTTCCGCCGCGCCCGTCACCAAGCCGGTCGTCGACCGGTTCATCCCCGGCGAGACGGTCGACGAGATCGTGCCGATCGTCCGGGACCTCACCGACCAGGGCCTGGAACTGACGATGGACGTCGTCGGCGAGGACATCACGAACCCCGCGCAGGCCGAGGCCGCCCGCGACGCCTACCTGGAGCTGGTCGACCGGCTCGAGCCGCTCGGCCTCGGCGCCCGAGCCGAGATGTCGGTCAAGCTGTCCATGTTCGGCCAGGCGCTGGACGGCGGCCACGAGCTCGCCCTGAAGAACGTCCGCCCGGTCGTCGAGGCCGCCGCCGGGATCGGCACCACCGTCACGCTCGACGCCGAGGACCACACCACCCTCGACTCGATGTTCGCCATCCACGACGAGCTGCGGAAGGACTTCCCGCAGACCGGCTGTGTCATCCAGGCCTACCTCTTCCGCACCGAGGCCGACGCGCGCCGGCTCGCCGACAACGGCTCTCGCGTACGGTTGGTGAAGGGCGCCTACAAGGAGCCCGCCGAGGTCGCGTACCAGCAGCGCCACGAGATCGACAAGGCGTACGTGCGCATCCTGCGCACCCTGATGGAGGGCGAGGGATACCCGATGATCGGGTCCCACGACCCGCGCCTGATCTCCATCGCGCAGGAACTGGCCCGCACCGCCGGGCGCAAGCTCGACGAGTACGAGTTCCAGATGCTGTACGGCATCCGCGGCGACGAGCACCTGCGGCTCGCCGCCGAGGGCCACCGCATGCGCGTATACACCGCCTACGGCACCGACTGGTACGGCTACTTCATGCGCCGTCTGGCGGAGAAGCCGGCCAACCTCCGGTTCTTCGCCCGCTCGATGGTGAGCAAGGGCTGAGCGGCAGCTGTCGTCGTCCAGGGTGTAACCGAGGCAACGGCAGCCACCGCCCGCTGATCGGCTGGGCCGATCCGTTTCCGGAACGAACAAGAACAAAGGAGTTACGGAAACCGTGACTCCGCCCCGAAAGGCTTCTCACGGGGTCGCCGCAGCGAACTCGTGACGGTCAAGCCCTGACCACCGCCCAACATACGCACATGGTCTTCGGTCCCCAGGACGGAGACCAGGGATTCACCCGGAAGAGGTAGCTCATGGACGCTGTGACCCAGGTCCCCGCCCCCGTCAACGAGCCGGTGCACGGCTACGCCCCCGGCTCGCCCGAGCGCGCTCGCCTGGAGGCCAAGCTCACGGAGCTGGCCGACAACCCGGTCGACCTGCCCTGCACCATCGGTGGCGTCAAGCGGATGGGCGGCGGCGAGCGCTTCGACGTCGTGCAGCCGCACAACCACAAGTCCCGCCTGGGCACGTACGCGAACGCCACGCAGGCGGACGCCCAGGACGCGATCGACGCCGCCCTGGCCGCCGCCCCCGCATGGCGCGCGATGTCCTTCGACGACCGCGCGGCGATCATCCTGCGCGCCGCCGAGCTGCTGTCCGGCCCGTGGCGCGAGACCATCGCCGCCTCCACCATGCTCGGCCAGTCCAAGACGGCCCAGCAGGCCGAGATCGACAGCCCCTGCGAGCTGATCGACTTCTGGCGCTTCAACGTCCACTACGCCCGCAACATCCTGGCCGAGCAGCCCCCGGCCAACTCCCCGGGCGTGTGGAACCGCATGGACCACCGCCCGCTGGAGGGCTTCGTCTACGCGATCACGCCGTTCAACTTCAGCGCGATCGCGGCCAACCTGCCCACCGCGCCCGCGCTCATGGGCAACGTGGTGGTCTGGAAGCCGTCCCCGACCCAGACCCACGCCGCCGTGCTGCTCATGCAGCTGCTGGAGGAGGCCGGACTGCCCAAGGGCGTCATCAACCTGGTCACCGGCGACGGCATCGCGGTCTCCGAGGTCGCCCTCGAGCACCGCGACCTCGCGGGCATCCACTTCACCGGCTCGACCCCGACCTTCCAGCACCTGTGGAAGACGGTCGGCAACAACATCGCCAAGTACCGCACCTACCCGCGTCTGGTCGGCGAGACCGGCGGCAAGGACTTCCTGGTCGCCCACCCGAGCGCCGACCGCGCCGTGCTGAAGACAGCCCTGACCCGCGGTGCCTTCGAGTACCAGGGCCAGAAGTGCAGCGCCACCTCCCGCGCGTACATCCCGGCGTCCATCTGGAACGACGGCTTCAAGGAGGAGTTCGCGGCCGAGGTCGACTACCTCACCATGGGTGACGTCACCGACCTGTCGAACTTCATGGGCGCCGTCATCGACGAGCGGTCCTTCGCCAAGAACAAGGCCGCCATCGACCGCGCCAAGGCCGACGAGACCTGCACGATCGTCGCGGGCGGCTCCTACGACGACTCGGTCGGCTACTTCGTCCGCCCGACGGTCGTCGAGTGCACCGACCCGGAGAACGAGGTCTTCCGCACCGAGTACTTCGGCCCGTTCCTCGCCGTGCACGTGTACGACGACAGCAAGGCCGACGCGTACGACGAGATGCTGACCCAGATGGAGTCGGTGTCGGACTACGCGCTCACCGGCTCGGTCGTCTCGAACGACCGCGCGGCGGCGGCGTACACGATGGAGAAGCTGCGCTACGCGGCCGGCAACTTCTACATCAACGACAAGTCGACCGGCGCCGTGGTCGGCCAGCAGCCCTTCGGCGGCGGCCGTGCCTCCGGTACCAACGACAAGGCGGGCGCCCCGCAGAACCTGATGCGCTGGACCCTGACCCGCGCCATCAAGGAGACGCTGGTCGCGCCGACCGACTACGCGTACCCGCACATGGGCTGACACCCACCCGATCCCGGACGGGCCAGGTCTCCCCCCGACCTGGCCCGTCCGACGTTTTCGCAGGTCAGAGCAGAGTGACCGGTGGCACTGTCTCAGATAGTAGGAAGTCCGAGTAATTGTGGAGACAGACGCTCCGCGCTCCCTTAGCTTTGTAGGAGCCGAACGTCCCGCTCGACCGAGCGGATGGCGGTCGTGAGCCGGGCCCCGCGCAGGCAACCCCTGCGGCACCGTGCTCCCCGCCCCTTCCGGCGTCTCTCCGTACCACTCGCTTTCCGCGCTCTCCCGCGTGCCGAAGGAGACGATTCCCATGGCCGAGACGACCGTCCGCCGCCGAGTCCGCCACCTCCCCCGTACCAGCGACTCCGACCGCAAGAACGCGGCCGCCGCCCTCCAGCGCGCCCTCGACCGCCGGGACAACGGCGGCTCCACCGGGCACTGAATCCGTGGTGACGCGTGGGCGTCCGCATGCCGGACGCCGCATGTCATCCCGTGGGACGAGGAGTAGGGTGCCGTCATGTCTCGCAGCCTCAATCTCGCAGTGATTCCCGGTGACGGCATCGGCCAGGAGGTCGTGGCCGAAGGTCTCAAGGTCCTCTCCGCCGTCCTTCCGCAGGATGTGAAGCTGGAGACCAAGGAGTTCGACTTCGGCGCCCGGCGCTACCACTCCACCGGGGAGACCCTCACCGACGCCGACCTCGACGCCCTCAAGGCGCACGACGCCATCCTGCTCGGCGCGATCGGCGACCCGTCGGTGCCGTCCGGTGTCCTGGAGCGCGGCTTCCTGCTGAAGCTCCGCTTTGCCTTCGACCACCACGTCAACCTGCGGCCGAGCAAGCTCCTGCCCGGTGTCGCGACCCCGCTCGCGGGTCAGCCCGAGATCGACTTCGTCGTCGTCCGCGAGGGCACCGAGGGCCCGTACACGGGCAACGGCGGCACCATCCGCAAGGGCACCGAGTACGAGGTCGCCACCGAGGTCTCCGTCAACACGGCCTTCGGGGTCGAGCGCGTGGTCCGCGACGCCTTCGCCCGCGCGCAGGCCCGCCCGCGCAAGAAGCTGGCGCTCATCCACAAGAACAACGTGCTGACCTTCGCGGGTCACCTGTGGACGGATGTCTTCAACAGGGTGGCCGCCGAGTACCCCGACGTCACCACCGAGTACATGCACGTCGACGCGGCGACGATCTACCTCGTCACCCAGCCCGAGCGCTTCGACGTGATCGTCACCGACAACCTCTTCGGCGACATCATCACCGACCTCGCCGCGGCCGTCTCCGGCGGCATCGGTGTCGCCGCCAGCGGGAACATCAACCCGTCCGGCGACTTCCCCTCGATGTTCGAGCCGGTGCACGGTTCCGCGCCCGACATCGCCGGCCAGGGCAAGGCCGACCCCACCGCCACGGTGCTGTCCGTCGCCCTGCTGCTGCGCCACCTCGGTCACGAGGCCGAGGCGACCCGGATCGAGGACGCGGTCTCCGCCGACCTCGGCGAGCGCGCGGGCAAGAGCGCCCGCTCCACCTCAGAGATCGGCGACGCGCTCGCCGTACGAGTGGCCGGCTGACCCGGCGCACTCGAAATCCAACCTTTCGAAGCCGCCGGGTCCGAGAAACAAGGCCCCCGCCGGCTTTCTCCTGCGTCCGCAAGGTGCGACCATCGAACCCTGGGCCGCATTCACCCCGCTTCATCCGTCGCCGTCCGAGCGTCCGTCCGTGCGCGATAATCGAACGCGAAGCCGCGACATGAGGGAATGCTCGGACGTCCTAGCACCGGCCACCGGCCGTACGGGCGTGACAGCGGCCCGTCACAACCAAAACCGGTGAAGGACATCAACCCATGACGACGCCCACGATCGAGCTCAAGCCCTCCGCCAACCCGCTCTCCGACGCAGAGCGGCAGGCGATCCTGGCCAACCCCGGGTTCGGCCGCCACTTCACCGACCACATGGTGACGGTCAAGTGGACCGAGGGTCGCGGCTGGCACGACGGTCAGCTGGTTCCGTACGCCCCGCTCTCCCTCGACCCGGCCACCACGGTCCTGCACTACGCGCAGGAGATCTTCGAGGGGCTGAAGGCGTACCGCCGCCCCGACGGATCCGTCGCCACCTTCCGCCCGGAGAAGAACGCGCAGCGCTTCCAGGCCTCCGCACGCCGCCTCGGCATGCCGGAGCTGCCGGAGGAGACCTTCATCGAGGCGTGCGACGCCCTGGTGCGCCAGGACCGGAACTGGGTCCCGGCGCACGGTGGTGAGGAGTCCCTCTACCTGCGTCCCTTCATGATCGCGACCGAGGTCGGCCTGGGCGTGAAGCCGGCCAACGAGTACCTCTTCATCGTCATCGCCTCCCCGGCCGGCGCCTACTTCCCGGGCGGCGTCAAGCCGGTCTCCATCTGGGTCTCCGAGGACCGCGTTCGCGCCGTCCCCGGCGGCATGGGCGACGCCAAGACCGGCGGCAACTACGCGGCGTCCCTCCTCGCCCAGGCGGAGGCCGCCGCCAAGGGCTGCGACCAGGTCTGCTACCTCGACGCGGTCGAGCACCAGTGGGTCGAGGAGCTGGGCGGCATGAACCTGTACTTCGTCTACGGCGACAAGATCATCACCCCCGCCCTCACCGGCTCCATCCTGGAGGGCGTCACCCGCGACTCCCTCCTCACCGTCGCCCGCGACCTCGGTTACGAGGCCGAGGAAGGCCGGGTATCCGTCGAGCAGTGGCAGCGCGACTCGGAGAACGGCACCCTCACCGAGGTCTTCGCCTGCGGTACGGCGGCGGTGATCACGCCGGTCGGCACGGTGAAGCGCGCCGGTGCCCAGTGGCAGCAGAGCGGGGGAGAGCCCGGCGAGGTGACGCAGCGCCTGCGCGGTGCGCTGCTGGACATCCAGCGTGGTACGGCCGAGGACAAGCACGGCTGGATGCACCGCCTGGCCTGAGGCATCCGGTGTCCGCAGGCCCCCGCTCGCGGCGGTCTTCCCGGGTCGAGGCCGATACGAACGGCGCGTCCGACGGGTTCGACCGCCGCTCGGACTGAACATCCACCGCTCGCATTCTGAGACGCACGGTGAGCACGGGGACAGACTGTGCCAGACTGCCCCCGTGCTCTCGTTCGCCATGATTATTGGCAGCAGGCGCGCCGGTCCGCAGTGACCACCACGTACGACCAGGTACGGGTGGACACCGTCGTCCTCGACCCGCGCGCAGACCTCTCGCACC
>NZ_BAABCQ010000199.1:0-13093 GCF_039539045.1 Streptomyces marokkonensis | reverse complement strand
TCACAGAACGACATGGCTACGATCCGACTTGCCAGTTTTTGAGTGTGGGATCCATGTAGTTTTGGTAGCTTTCGGGGAGGGAGTGGCGGTTGAGGATGGTGAAGCCGTGTGTGAGCCAGTTTTCGGTGGTGGTTGTGTCGTGGGTGGTGGGGGTGGGGTGGGGTAGTTCGGCGGTGAGTCCGGCGAGTATTTGGGTGGTGCGGTGGACGTAGGCGGTGTCGGTGCGGGCGGGTTCGTTGGCGGCGCCACCGAGGGCTTCGAAGTAGAGTTTGCGGGTTTGTCCGGTTGTTGAGTGTGTGGGGTCGGTAAGGGCGGTGAGGAGGTCTTCGATGTCGGTGGGAGGCATGGGCCGGTCGAACATGCGGCATCGGGTGCGGTAGTAGTTCCAGCGGGGCAGCATGGATTCGGGGGTGGTGCCGGTGCGGTGGCATTGTGCGGTGGTGAGGGTGCCGCAGCCGTAGATCTGCATCATGCCCTGCTGGACGGTTCTTTCTGCGACGGTCCGGTTGAGGGGTGGCACGCCGATGGCTGCGATGAGTTCGTCGATGTGGTGGTTGAGGTTCTCTTCGGTGCCGTACCAGATGCCGGCGATGCTGATCACGATGGTGGGTGAGGGCGGGCTGGTGGTGCCTGCGATCAGGAGTGAGGAGAGGTCGTTGGGTGCGCGTGTGACCCATTGCTGCCAGTTGTCGATGGTTGCGACGGCGTCGCCTTGGGTCCAGACGAGCCGGTAGCCGATGAGGGTGTTGCGGCGTATGGGTTCGAGGGTGTAGTTGGCGACGACGCCGTAGTTGCCGCCGCCGTTGCCGCGTAAGGCCCAGTACAGGTCGGGGTTTTCCGTTGCTGAGGCCTGTACGACGCGGCGGTTGGCCAGGACTACTTCGGCTGAGACGAGCCGGTCGCATGCCATGCCGTATTTGCGTGTCTGGTGGCCGATGCCGCCGCCCTGGATGAATCCGCCGGCGCCCACGGTGGGGCACAGGCCGCTGGCCAGGGCGAGGCCGTGCGGGGTGAGGGCGGTGAGGGCGTCGACTTGCTGGGTGCCGGCTCCGATGGTGACGAGTGTTCCGTCGGTGGTTATCTGGTTGAGCCGGGAGACGTCGAGGATGATGCCGGTCGTTGTGGAGTAGCCGCCGAAGCTGTGTCCGCCGCTGCGGGGGACGGCGTGGATGGCCTTGTCCTGGGCGAATGCCAGGACGGTCTGGACGTCTTTGGTGCTCTGGCAGTAGGCGACCGCCATCGGGTGGGTGGTGTCGAACTGGCGGAGTGACTGCTCGCGGGCCTGTCCGTAGCGTGGGTCCGACGGCAGGATGAGGTCACCGTGGAGGTGACGGCGCAGTGCGTTCCAGCGGGCCGTGCCGTCGCGGCGGGTGGTGCTGCCGGCGGCGGATCTTGTCGGGGCGAGGACGCCCGTGACCGCACCGGCCGTTGATGCGGCGGTGAGGCCCAGGACGGCACGACGAGTGAAGTTGCCTGCCACTGTGATTCCCCCATACGTGTAAGACGTTGCCGTGATTCTCATCAGTCGCTGCGAGCGTGCGCAAGGACAAGGGCCGTACTTGCCGTCCTCGGCCGGCTTTCGGGCGGGCACCGGCAACTCGGCGCAGAACACGGCACGCTGGACCCCCGGGCGGCGCGGGAGGGGTTCGGTACGCGGGTGCGTGAGCCGGCGGTCGCCCGGGCCGTCGAGCCGGCCCTTCGATGTCCCTGCCGGCGAGCGGGGCATGCCACGTCGCGCTGTGCCCGGGAGGGTATGCGCCTCGGCCGTGGGGGAGTTCGGCGTGCGAGCGCCTGGTACTCCGGGGTGGTTGTTCTGTCCTTCGGCGCGTATCGCGGGCCGGGGGTTCTGGTCCGGGTGCGTGGTGTCCGGGCCCTGGGGCGCGGGGCTTGAACGGGTCTCGAAGGGCAGGCCTCAGGATGCAGGGCATGAAGGCACTCGTGCTGGCCGGCGGGGCTGGCAGCCGGTTGTGGCCGTTGACGCTGTCGATGCCCAAGCAGCTGATTCCTGTCGCGAACGAGCCGGTTCTTGGGCATTGCCTGCGCAATATCCGGGCCATGGGTATTCGGCAGGTCGGCGTTGTGGAAGGTGAGCACGGCGACCAGATCCGGGCGGTGCTGGGGGGCGGGGCGGCGCTGGGCCTGGATCTCACCTATATCCGGCAGGACTCCCCGGCCGGGCTTGCGCATTGCGTGCGGATCGCCGCGGATTTCCTCGGTGACGAGGACTTCGTTCTCTATCTGGGTGACAATGTGGTGGTCGGTGATCTGGCCGGTGCGGCCGAGGAGTTCCGTTCCAGCCGGCCGGCTGTGAAGCTGCTGCTGGCCAAGGTCGCTGATCCGAGCCAGTACGGAGTGGCCGATCTGCGTCCGGACGGCACGGTGCGTGCGGTGGTGGAGAAGTCTCCTTGCCCGCCGAGTGATCTGGCGATCATGGGGGTTTATTTTTTCACGTCGGAGATCTTCGCCGCGGTGGACCGGATCGGTCCCAGTGCGCGGGGTGAACTGGAGATCACTGACGCGATCCAGTACCTGATCGATGCGGGTGGCACCGTCTGCGCGGAGCGTTTCACCGGTCTTTGGAAGGATGCCGGCACGGCCGAGGGTCTGCTGGCGAGCAATCGGCTGCTGCTTGACGGGTTGGCCCCGGGCATTGCCGGTGTGGTGGACGGGGCGAGTGTGGTGCACGGCGAGGTGACGGTGGACAGCGGTGCGCGGGTGACCCGTTCGGTGCTGCGGGGGCCGCTCGTCCTGGGCGCGGGCAGTGTGGTCGAGGACAGCGTCCTGGGCCCGTATGCCGCTATCGGGCCGGGCTGCCGGGTGCACAACGCTGTCGTGCGGGACTCGATTTTCCTGGGCGGCTCCGTCGTGCGGGGAGGGCCACCGGTCACCGGCGAGGTGTCCAACGGCCGGCTGCGGGTCACGGCACCGGAGGACACCTCGGTCCAGGACCGGAGTGTGCCGTGATCGGTGTCCTTCCCGGGTTCATCCCTGCCCCGATGTCCGGGGACGGCATGCCGGGACACTGCCGCCTCGTCTCCCGCCGGCGCCGCCGCCCGGCCGTGCGGGGGCCGGTGTCGGCTTGCTGCGTGCAGTGCGCTGCCGGACCTCGTATCGAAGGGATCAAGCGTGACGATCGCGACACGGCTGGCGGCGCGTGATGACACCCGGCTGCCCGTGCGGCTGGAGCGTTCCCGACGGGCCGTTGCGGCCGGTGCGGGTCTGCGGACGGAGGACTTCGATGCCTGGCTCGCGGGGCGCCGCCGGGCGCACCGTTTCACTGTCGAGCGGGTGCCGCTCGGGGAGATCAGCGGCTGGTCGTTCGAACCGGGCAGCGGCAATGTCGTGCACCGCAGCGGGCGGTTCTTCAGCGTGGAGGGGCTGGATGTCGCGATCGACGGCCGGGCGTGGCAGCAGCCGATCATCGTGCAGCCCGAGGTGGGGATCCTCGGCATTCTGGCCAAGGAGTTCGACGGTGTCCTGCACTTCTTGATGCAGGCCAAGATGGAGCCCGGTAATCCTGGCCTGTTGCAGCTCTCGCCGACCGTGCAGGCCACCCACAGCAATTACACCGGTGTGCACCGGGGCGCCCATGTGAAGTACCTGGAGTACTTCACGCGGCCGGAGAGGGGCCGGGTGGTCGCCGATGTGCTGCAGTCGGAGCACGGTTCCTGGTTTTTGCGCAAGTCCAACCGCAACATGATCATCGAGACGTTCGACGAGGTGCTGCCGGACGAGGACTTCTGCTGGCTCACGCTGGGGCAGATCGGCAGCCTGCTGCACCGTGACAATGTCGTGAACATGGACGCGCGCAGTGTCCTGGCCTGTGCGCCCATGGCGCCCGCGGAGGCGGGCGCGGTGCGCTCGGACACGGATGTGCTGTCGTGGTTCACCAACGAGCGGGCCCGGCACGATGTGCGGGTCCGGCGTGTCCCGCTGGCCGAGGTGACCGACTGGGTGCGCACCGAGGACCACATCCGCCACGTCGACAACCGGTATTTCCGGGTCGGCGGGGTGTCCGTCGTCGCCGGCAACCGTGAGGTGACGTCGTGGATGCAGCCGCTGCTGGAGCCGGTCGGTGTGGGCCTGTGCGCGTTCCTGGTCCGCCGCTTCGGCGGGGTGGTGCACCTGCTGGTCCATGCCCGGGCGGAGGGGGGCCTCCTCGACACCGTCGAACTCGGGCCGACGGTGCAGTGCACCCTGGAGAACTATGCCCATCTGCCGGAGCGGGAGCGGCCGCCGTTCCTTGATCTGGTGCGCCGTGCGGGAGCGGACCGGATCCGCTACGCGGCGCTGCACTCGGACGAGGGCGGCCGTTTCCACAACGCGGTCAGCCGCTACCTGCTGGTGGCGGCCACCGAGGCACAGGCGGGTGCCGAGCCGCCGCCCGGGTTCGCCTGGGTCACTCCCGGCCAGCTGAATTCGCTGGCCCGGCATGGTCACTACCTGAACATGCAGGCGCGTACGCTGCTCGCGGTCGTGGGGTTGCTGGAAGGGCTGCTGTAGGCCGGCGGCGCTATCGGGCGCTGTGGGCGAAGGCCTCGACGCAGCGCCGCAGCGCGAGGTGCAGCGGCACCCGGGGGCGCCAGCCGGTGGCCGCCCGGAACCTCGAGGAGTCGATCGTGACGCTGTGCATGTCGGTGGCCGTGGCGAGGTCGGGCGGCGGCAGGCACACGACGGGCACCGGCGGCCGCCCCAGGTGGACGCCGACCAGATCGGCGATCGTCCGCAGGACATCGCCCAGGGGCACGCCGCGGCCGGTGCCGAGCAGCCAGTGCCGGCCCGCGAGCACCTGGGCGTGGTCGATCCCGGCGAGGAAGGCGTCCGCGGCGTCGTGCACGTACAGCAGGTCGCGTTCGACGGTGCCGTCGTTCCACAGGGTGAGTTCCTCGCCGGCGAAAGCCTTGCGCACCATGGTGGAGACCACGCCGCGGCCGGTCAGCCGTCCCCGCGGGCTGTCCCCGTACACGGTGGGCAGCCGCAGGGAGACGCCGCGGACCAGCCCGGCGGCGTCGGCGGCCTTGAGTATCTGCTCGGCCGTGTGCTTGTGCCGGTCGTAGGCGGTCGTGGGCCGGTCGGGTTCGCTGCCGTCGATGGGCATCCGCTCGGGCAGGCCGGCCTGCGAGGTGGAGCCCGCGAACAGGACGGCGGGCGGCCGGTGGGTGTTCCCGAGCAGCTCGACGAGGTCGCGCATCACGCCGACGTTCACTTCTTCGGCGGCCGGGTTGCCCGCGGCCTCACGCCAGCCGGCGGTGTGCATCAGCAGATGGACCACCGTGTCCGCGCCGGCCACCGCCGCTTGGAGCGCGCCGCGGCCGGTGAGGTCGGCGCACACCGCCTCGACGTCGGCCACCGCGCCGGCCGGCACCGGCTGCGGGCGGCGGCCGACGGTGCGCAGCCGGACCGGCCGCCGGGCGAGGGCTTCGACGACTGCGGCGCCGATGAAGCCCGAACCGCCCAGCACCGCGATCAGCGGCCGGTGACCGCCGTCCCCCGCGGCCATCAGCGCGGCACCGCCTCGGCGCGGAACAGGGCCTGCCAGTAGTAGCTCCACGACACCGCGCGTCCCCGCCCCACACACTGCCACCGCGGGCCGGGCCGGTAGGCGGACACGAAAGCAGGCACCTTCTCCAGCACCGCCTCGCTGTCGTGAATGTCGATGACGTCGCGCAGCAGCCCGCTGTTCAGCGCCAGCTCCACCACGGCGGCGCCCTGCGAGTGGCCGTCCAGCGTCTTGTCGACGTACTTGCCGACCGGATTGTTGACGTAGAAGTGCGCACAGGTCGCGTCGATGAGCGCGAGGTAGTCCCGTACGGTGCCGGGGTCCATCTCGGCGAACGAGTCGATGTTCAGGCACAGATCGAAGCGGGCACCGCGCACCTGCTCCTCCACCTCGTCGACGTCCACGAAACGGATCTTCGCGAACTGCTCCGGCTCCAGCACGGTGTGCAGGTACCGGCGCGACAGGGCGAGCGTGTTCGGCAGATCGACGATCGTGTATCCGGCGACCTCGTGGTTGGACAGCAGGGTGTGGCAGGTCCGGCCGTAGCCGGCGCCGATCTCCATGATGCGGGCGCCGTCGAGGGGCAGGTTCGCCGCCATGAACTCGACCTCGTGCACCGCCTGCAGATAGTCCAGGCACATCGGTTCGCCGTTGCAGCGCACCGCATAGGGGTCGCCGACTTCCCGGTTGCGTGTGCGCTGCAGCCGCTCCCTGTTGGCGGGGCTGAGCTGCATGCCCAGGGCGAAGGTGAGGGCCTTCAGGTAGCGCACGCCGTTGGGCTGCGGGTTCCACAGCGCCAGCTTGAAGTTGACCCCGTTCGACTTGAACCCGGCGAGGTCGGCCACGGCCTCCTCGGTGATGTGCGCCTCGTTGATGTGCAGCCACTGCGCGCTCGGGCCGTATCGCTGGTGCACCTGACCGGTCATGACTGTGCCTCCTTCGGCCTGGCCTGGCCTTCCGGCCCTCGCCTGCGGTGCCGCTGTCCGGCGCGGCCGTGTGCCGCCCGGTGCGGTACGACCTCCTTGGCCCGGTCCGGGCGGCGCACGGCGCCCACGAGCACATCGTGCTGGAGCTGCTGGAGGGCGTGCGACGGTTCGATGCCCAGGTTCTGGTCCAGCGTGCGCTGCAGTTCGCGGTAGGCGTCCAGGGCTTCCGTGCGACGGCCCGCCTCGCTCAGGGCGATCATCAGCTGTTCGTGGAACCACTCGTCGAAGGGATACTCGGCCGCGGCCAGCCGCAGCTCGGGGATGAGTTCGTGGTGCCGGCCGAGCCGCAGGTCGGCCAGGATCCGGGTGCGGACCGTCCGTGTGCGCACCTCCTCCAGCTGCCGGATGTGCGGGGTCAGCACCGGACCCGCGGTGATGTCGGCGAGCACCGGGCCGCGCCACAGCGCGAGCGCCTGCCGCAGGCGGCGGGCCGCCCGCTCGGCGTCGCCCGCGGCGTAGGCGGCGGCGCCTTCCGCACTGAGTCGCTCGAAGACGAACGCGTCGATCTCAGACTCCTCGCACCGCAGCAGGTAACCCGGCGGGCGGGTTTCGATGAACTCGCCCTCACCGAGCTGGCCGGCGAACCGCAGGTACATCTTGCGCAAGTGATAGATGTACGTCTGCGCCGTGGTGACAGCCCGGCGCGGGGGGTTCTCCCCCCACAGTTCCTGGATGATGCAGTCCCGGTCGACCACCTGGTTGGCCCGCAGCAGCAGCAGGGCAAGCGTCCAGCGCACCCGGGTCGCGCTGGGTGTGCTCGGCGTGCCGCCTATCGAACTCTCGAAGGGACCGAGTACGCGGAATTTCATGACTGTTTTCCTACACCTGCCGCGCCGGGCCCGGCAGCTGGCTGAGTGAGTAGTCCTCCGCCCTCCGCCCCGTGGTCACGCCCCGCCGGCGGCATTCTTCGCGCGGGGGAGCGGCCCCGTGCGCCGCTGTCCGCCGCCGGAACTCATGTGCGGCGGCCACGCGCAGTCAATCTGAGGGATGGGGACCGCGACACCGCTGGCTAGTGTGAACTCCGCCGTGAGCCAGCCCGGTTCAGCTGTCCAGGTACCTGTCCGGAAACAGATCAACGGTTGCCGAGGTCCACCATCATGCCTTTGCGGATGCTATGAAGATCCTTTTCTCCAGCCATCCCGGTTATGGCCACACCCACCCCTTGCTGCCACTGGCCCTCGCCGCCCGGCAGGCCGGCCATGACGTCCTGTATGCCACGGGTGAGAGATTCCACCCGCTGCTGCGAGGGCTCGGATTCCGTACCGCGCCGGCCGGGATGCCGATCCGGGAGGCCTTCGCCACCGCCTCCGCAGGGATGGACGGGACGAACGGGGAACTGCCGCAGGAGGAATGGCTCGAGCCCGCGGTCCGGGCGTTCAACGAGATACTGCCCCGCAGGTTCGCCGCCGACCTGCTGTCCGTGCTGCGGGCACAGCGGCCCGACCTGGTGGTTTACCAGGCCGGTAACCCGGGCGCCGGGATCGCGGCGCACCGCGCGGGCATTCCCGCCGTATGCCACGCCAACGCCCGGGCGGAGGCGATCGACCCGGCAGACCGGTGGCAGCGGCGCGGCATGCAGCTGCTGCGCGCGGTCGCTGCCGAGAACGGTGTGGAACTGCCCGAGGGGCAGTACCTCCTCGGTGACCGGCACCTGGACATCTATCCGGACCCGCTGCAGGAAACGTCGTTCCTGGACCGTCCGGAACGGATGCCGCTGCGCCCGGTGCCCTTCAGTGAATCCGGTGAGCTGCCGCAGATCGTCCTGGCCGAGCGGAAACGACCGCTGGTCTATCTGACGCTGGGCACCGTTCTCGGTACCGCTCCCGCCCTGCGCGCCGCCGTCGACGGGCTGTCCGCCCTGGACGCCGAGGTGGTGGTGGCAGCCGGGCCGAACATTTCGCTGGCCGATTTCCCTGCCCTGCCCGCTCATGTGCACCTCGAACAGTGGGTGCCACAGGCGGAACTGCTGCCGCTGGCCGATCTCGCGGTGCACCACGGCGGTTCCGGGACCACCCTCGGAGCGGCCGGTTCCGGGGTACCGCAACTGTTCCTGCCCATCGGATTCGACGGGTTCCTCAACGCCGGTGCGGTCTCGGCGGCCGGTGCCGGAAGGCGGCTGCTGCCCGAGGGGGTCCAACGGTGGGAGGACCGGCGCCGCTCCGATGTCGTCTCCGCCGCGGCCGTCGCCGAGGCAGCCGGCGGGCTGCTGGCCGATCCCGAGGCCAGACAGGCGGCCAAGGCCATCGCCGAGCAGATCGCCACCATGCCGAGCCCCGCGGACATCGCGGCCCGGCTCCCCGAGTTCTGCTGAGTGCGGCCACGGAATCCGGCACGCTGCGGCCTGCCGCCCTTGCCGGAGCTGCCGCCAGAAGCCGTCGTCATGAACTCCGACCAGTGAGCACCGCGCTTTCCGGGCCGTACGACAAAAGGTGACCATTCATGGGTGTGAGCCAGTCCGAACGGACACTGTCCAACTTCCTCGTCTATCTCGACGGGCTGCGGGCACGGGGAGGCGTGCATTTCGACGAGAAGATCAAGGCGTGGCACGTGCTCGGTTACCACGACACCCAGCAGGTGCAGACCGACCCCGTGACGTTCTCCTCCGAGGTCGCCCCGCTGGCGCCGAAACAAGAAGACTTCGAGCTGTCCAACAAGGGCAACTTCGTCCGGGCGGACGACCCTGAACACCGCCGGCTGCGCGGCATGGTCAGCAAGGCGTTCACTCCGAAAATGATCGCCGACCTCGAGCCGCGCATCGTCGAACTGACCACGCAGCTGCTCGATGCCGCCGACGCCCGTGGCGGCCGATGGGACTTCATCAAAGAACTGGGCCACCCGCTGCCGTTCCTGGTCATGACCGAGCTGCTCGGCATCCCCGAAGACGACCGCGCCTTCATCCGCGATCTGTCCGACCGGTTCGTCGAGGTGCAGAGCTACGACGCGGAGGAATCGCTGGACGGCCAGAAGGAAAACGCGGCGAACAACGTCGCGCCGCTGTTGCACGAGCTGAACCAGTACCTCCTGGACATCCTCCGCGCCCGCCGTGAAAACCCCAGTGACGACCTGGCCGGAAGGCTCATGACGGTCGAGGTCGACGGGGAGCGGCTGGACGAGGAGGAGGCCCTCGGTTTCCTCAACCTGCTGGTCGCCGGCCACCACACCACCACCGCCACCCTGGGCAACACGGTTCTCGCGCTCGGCGAGAACCCCCACGGGTGGGACCAGCTGCGGGCCGACCCGGCGCTGATTCCGGCCGCGATCGAGGAGTCGGTGCGCTTCCGGCCGCCCTTCCCGCGTTCGGCCCGGCAGACGACGAAGGACACCGAACTCGGCGGCCAGAACATCCCGGCCGGCACGGTCGTCCTGGTGTGGCTGACCGCCGCGAACCGCGACGACCGCGTCTTCGCCGACCCGAACCGGTTCGACATCCTCCGCAAGCCCAATCCGCACCTGTCGTTCGGCAAGGGCATACACCACTGCCTGGGCGCACCACTGGCGCGGCTGGAGACACGGACCGTGATACGCCTCATGCTGGAGCGCTACCGCGACATCCGCGTGCGCGACGACGCCCCCGTCGCCCTGCGCAACCCCTGGCAGATGATCGGCGTCAGCAAGCTGCCCATCGAGGTCCGCACCTACTGAGCGGGCCCCGCGGGCGGGATCAGCACGGAGGTCCGTGAGGATCCGCAGTCCGGCACCGGTCCGCTACGTCCGGGACGCCGTGACCATCTCCGCGACCGAGCAGGCGAGCCCCATCGCCTGCCGGGCATTCAGGCGGGGATCACACGCCGTCTCGTAGCGGGCCGGCAGATGCTCCTCCGCGACGGCCGGGGCACCACCGAGACATTCCGTGACGTCATCGCCCGTCATCTCCACGTGGATGCCGCCGGGATGGGTGCCCAGCCGTCGATGCACCTCGAAGAAGCCGGCGATCTCGTCGACCATCTGACGCAGATGGCGCGTCTTGTAGCCGTTCGCCGACACGTAGGTGTTGCCGTGCATGGGATCGCACTGCCAGATCACCTGAGAGCCGGAGGCAGCGACCTTCTCCACGATCGGAGGCAGAACGTCACGGACCCGGGCGTGCCCCATACGGCTGACCAGCGTGACCCGCCCGGGCTCACCGTGAGGGTCGAGCCGGCGCACATACTCGACCGCCTGCTCCGGGGTCGTCGACGGACCGATCTTGACGCCGATGGGGTTGGACAGCAGTTCCGCGAAGGCGAGATGGGCGCCGTCGAGCCGGCGGGTGCGCTCGCCGATCCACAGGAAGTGCCCCAGCCCACTGGACAGGCGCGGCTCCGGCCCGCTGGTGTCGACCCGCAGCTGGGTCCTTTCGTAGTCGAGCAGGAGCGCCTCGTGGCTGACGTAGATCTCGCTGCCGGCCGCGCCGCCTCGACAGAACGCGCGGACAAGCCCCATGGTGCGGGCGGCACAGGCGTGGGCCCGCAGCATCCGGCCGGGATCGGGTGTCCGGGCCGCGGGCGTGGATTCGGCGGAGTTGACCATATCGCCGCGGTAGACGGGCAGCCCCAGGGCATCGACGGCCTGGGAGCGCGGCTTGGCGTACTGCCCCGCCATGCGAGCGACCCTGACGACGGGCAATCCGGCACGCTGGACGAGCACCGCGGCCATACCGGTCAGCGTCCGGAGATTGCCCCGCTGGTGCGCCTCGGTGCCGCCGGCGAAGGTCTCCGCACAGTCCCCTCCCTGCAGCAAGAACGCCTCGCCCCGGGCAACTGCGGCGAGCCGGCGGGCCAGCCGCGCGGTCTCCTCCGGCGCGACGATCGGCTCGGCCCGGCTCAGCGCGGCCACCGCGTCCCGTGCCCGGTCCGGATCAGGCCACACCGGCTGCTGCGCCGCCGGCTTGCGAAGCACCGCTTCCAGCCGCCCGGCGATAAGGCCGTCCAGCGGAGGAAAGTGCGTCATCGACCAGCCCCACCCGACGAAGCGACGAGGTCGGCCACGCACATGCGCGGCATCCCGTCCAGCACCCCCGCGACCACATCCGGCGGGACGTCGCTCACCAGCGCCGCACCCTTGGGGCCGTCCAGGACGAAGGCGAGTCCCCGGACCGCCTTCTTGTCGTGCCGCATCAACCGCATGAGGGCGGCGGTGTCGGCCTCGGCCGGCAGTGCGGCGGGGAGCCCGTAATGCCGCACAACGTCGTGATGCTCTGCCACCCGGGCCTGCCCGATACGGCCGAGAGCACCGGCGAGCCGTCCCGCGAAGACCGTTCCGATCGCCACTGCCTCGCCGTGCCGCACGGCGTAGCCCGTCGCTCTCTCCACCGCATGGCCCAGCGTGTGGCCGTAGTTGAGCAGGTGCCGCATCCCGGTGTCCCGCTCGTCCGCCTCCACGATGCGGGCCTTGAGCCGCACGCTGGCCGTGATCTGCTCGGCCAGGGTCAGCCCCCGCAGGTCCGGCGCCCCGATGAAGTGGCAGCGGGCGATTTCGCCAAGGCCACTGAGCATCTCCCGCCGCGGCAGGGTCGACAGGTAGTCAGTGTCGCAGAGCACCGCGCTGGGCTGCCAGTAAGCGCCGACCAGGTTCTTGCCGACGGGCAGGTTCACCGCCGTCTTCCCGCCGACGCTGGCATCCACCTGGGCCAGCAGGGAGGTCGGCAGATGAATCACCGGCACGCCCCGGTGGTACAGCGCGGCCGCCAGCCCGATGACATCCGTGGTGGTACCGCCGCCGCACGAGACGACCACGTCTGACCTGGTCAGCCCGAACCGTGCGAACTCGCCGCACAATGCCTCCACCGTACCGAGGGTCTTGTCCTGCTCGCCGTCGCGCGCGGGCAGCACCAGGCTGGGCACCCCGGTGTCGGGCACCCACTGTCGTGGGCGAGCCGACACGACGACCGCTCGCTGGGCGCCCAGCCGCCGGACGACGCCGGCGAGCGCCGTCCGCACCCCCGGACCGATGATCACCTCATACGACTGATCCCTCAGACGCAGAGAAACCGCGGTCATGCTGTCCCCTTCGGCCGCTGCGTACGCGGGTGGCCCCCCGCCCAAGCGCCCGATCAGTTTTGCCCGCGCCGCCGCGCACAGCCATAACCCACGTGAGTAGTCCCCCGGGCGGTCAGCTGAAGTCCTTGATGTGGTCCTCGGCCCACTGCCGGAACGAGCGGGCCGGCACCCCGGTGATCTCCTCGACGGTGGGTGTCACGACGCACGGAGCCTTCATGAGCTCGGTCATCATCCGGACGAAGAACTCCGGGAGCTTCGGCTCGGCGTCCTCGGGATCCAGCTCGACGACCTCGATCGGCCGCCCGATCACCTCTGCGATCACCTCGAGGTGCTCCTGCTGCGTCAGGGCCTGAGGCCCGGTCAGCCAGTACGCCTTCCCCTCGTGCCCGGCACTGGTCAGCGCGCGGACCGCCGCGTCGGCGATGTCGCGTTCGTGGATCGACGCGGTGGACACGCCCAGGAACGGAATCCGCAGCACCTCCCCGGACCGGATCGCCGACGCCGCGTGGAGGTGTTTCGTGGCGAAGGTGGTGGGACGCAGGAAGGTCCAGGCGATTCCGGAATCCCGGAGCGCTTCCTCCACCGCGGAGTGCATCACCGCGCTGCGGCTGTGCCGGGTGGCGGGATCG
>NZ_BAABCQ010000198.1:0-13207 GCF_039539045.1 Streptomyces marokkonensis | reverse complement strand
CCCTTCGGGCAGGGGCCGCGACCACACGACGGCCAGCGGGCCGGCCATCTTCGCCGGCGTCAGTCTCCCGTCGCGGAAGCGGAAACCACTGGTGGTGTACTCGGCCGACTTCCGCGACTTCTTCCGCGACTCGAAGGCGCGGATGCAGCGGCGTCGCAGCTCACCGCGCACAGCCTGGAGCCTGGCAGGGGACCGGGGACCGGGGACCGGGGAGCGGGGAGCGGGGAGCGGGGACCGGGACGTGGCGCGCCCCGAAGGCACGATGTCCTTCGGGGCGCGTGGCAGGGGTTCGGTTCAGGCGTTGTAGCCGCCGTGGGCGTCCAGCACCGCGCCCGTGACGTACGACGCGGCGGGGCTCGCCAGGAAGGCGATCGCCGCGGCGATTTCGTCGGGGTGCCCCATGCGCTGCAGGGACAGCGAACTGACCAGGGCCTTGAGGGTCTCGGGGTCCGGCGGTTGCATGCCGCCCTCCATCAGTCCGGCCTCCACGACGTTGGCCGTGATGTTCCGGGGCCCGAGGTCGCGTGCGACGCCCATGGTGTACCTCTCGATGCCTGACTTGGTCGCCGCGTAGTCGGCAAGGCCGGGGGCGCCGACCCGGGAGCCCAGTCCGGAACTCACCGTGATGATGCGGCCGCCCTCGCGCAGCACTCGGGAGGCGGCCCGGATGACGGCGATCACGCCGAGGTAGTTGGTGGCGTGCATCCGGTCCAGTGCGGCGGTGTCGGCGTCCGGGTCGTCCACCGTGCCGGCCACGGAGATCGCCGCGTTGTTGACGAGGATGTCCAGGCCGCCGAAGTGCGCGACCACGTCGTCGATCAGCGCAGGCGCCCGGCTCGTGTCCGCCTGGTCGGACTGGATGGCGACGGACTTGGCTCCCTTGGCGTGTACCTCGTCGACTACGGCCTGCGCCTGCTTCTCGGAGCTGACGTAGGTGAAGGCGACGTCCGCGCCCTGTTCGGCCAGCAGCCGTACGGTCGCGGCTCCCAGTCCGCGCGACCCCCCGGTGACCAGGGCGACCTTGCTCGTGAGTGGCTTGCTCATTCTTCTCTCCTCGTTGACTGCCTCTTCCCGACTGTCGCAACAGTAATTGTTACGACAGGCTGTTGCAACTTTCACTGTTACGACTGGGCTGCCGTAACATGAAGCGTTGCGGCCGAGAGGAGGAGTTCATGAGCGCCAACAGCAGGCTGACCATCGGCGCCCACGCGCTGGCCTGGATCGGCCTCTACCAGCGCCAGGGCCATGAGGTCGCCACCTCCGAGCAGATCGCGACCAGCGCGAACACCAACCCCGTGGTGATCAGGCGGCTGCTGGGCGAGCTGCGCAGGGCCGGGCTCGTGGAGTCCCGGCGGGGCGTGGGCGCGGGCTGGTCGCTGGCACGTGAGCTGGAGTCGATGACCCTGCTCGACGTGTACGAAGCAGTGGAACCCGGCCCGCTGTTCGCGATGCACCGCACCATCCCGGACCAGGGATGCGTGGTGGGCCACGGCATCCAGCCGGCGATGCAGAGCATCTACGAGGGCATTGAGAAGACCCTGAGGCACGAGCTGGCCCGCGTCACGCTCGAGAACGTACTCCGGGACGTACTCGCGGTACCTCGCTAGGCTCCCCGTTACGCCCTGCCATCACCAAAACCCCATCCATGCCCAGGCCGGTGAATAGCCTGGCGACCAGTCACGCCAAAGACGGTTGCGTCATCTCTCGCTCCAGGACCAGCTTGCCGGTTGGCACTCACCGTGACCGGGCGGCCTTCTGGGATCCGGTGCATGCTGGATCCTGAGCTGCTGGAGCGGATCACCGCGCGGCGCGCGGAGCTGGACGCACTCGAGGAACAGCTGGCCAAGCAGCTGGCAGAGGTGCGGGCCGAGAGGGACGAGCTCGCCGTCGCCGAGGGGGTCCTTGAGCGGACGAGCGAACAGCTCGCCGACGAGCGCCTCTGTCGCGCCGGCGCCCGCGCAGGTGGGCGGACGTGCGGTGATGCTGATCCCGCACCGCACCTCGGGCGTGGAGGAGACCGCCCTTCCGCCGGATTACCAGCGCATGCTTGTCGCCGTGCTGAGTGCCGCCGGTCCGCTCATGGCCCGGCAGGTCGGCGACGTGCTGGGAATCGGCCCAGCACAGACGAGGACGATTCTGTTACCCGGTACAACCAGAGTTCGATCCTCAGCCAGCGAAAGCCCACCAGAGCGATACGTGCGGGCTCCCGGGCTGGCGCGCGCGTGCCACCTCACCCACACCCGGCGTCCGCAACGTTGTGCAACTCGCGAGCCGACTCCAGAATCGGATCGCTTCTCCGCGAGCGAATCAGCAGGAGCATCGCGGATCTGCTGAGGCAAGCAAGTATCACGGCGTGATAATCCCGGCGGAACGCTGACCCGCCTCGGTCGAGATGAGTCGCGGTCAGCTCCGGCTTCGCCTGGTGGTCTCAACGGCGCAACCGGCCCACCCATGTGCCACCAGCGTCCAGGTGATTCGTATGCCGTGTCACCGCGGTTCCCCCGCGAGGAAGTGCCGGACATCGGCCGCCAGGGAAGCCATCTGCTCACCGGCCTCCAGCCAGGTGGTCACCGAGGCGCTCCAGCCGCCGGCGGCCTTCGGCCATGGCCGCAAGGTCCAGGTCAGTCCGACGTGGCCGCCGGCCCGGAAGACGGCTGACAACGCGAGGTCACGGTCGTTGGTCTGCCAGGCTCGTTCGCCGTCCCATCCCCGGTAGTCAGCGGCGAGCTCTTCCAGGAACGGGGCAAGATCGCTGTCCCAGATCCAGGCGACGATCTCATCGACTCGGGCGGCCATGCCTGGTGCCTGCAGTTCGACGGCATAGTGCACGGAGTCTTCGTCGAAGCTGAACCGATCGGCGAACCTCACACCGACAGACAAGTTGTCCTGGCAGTGGATCGTCACGCTGGCCATATCGGCAGTGCCGACGTCTGGGGTGGTCATGGGCGGAACGTTAGGTCAGCAGCACGTTCGACGTCACTTCGATTCGTTGTCGGTGGAGCGGAGAACGGCTTCGGTAACCGGCGGTGTGTCCTCAAGGCTCCCGGCCCGGCTCCGCCGGCCGGTCCTGGCCAGGGTCGAGGGGCGCGTGCGGCAGAGGAGCCGGGGCGGTGGTGCCGCCTCGCCACACCGGGCTCACCCGGACGCAGGTGAAGCGCCATTGCCCAGTACGGCCACACCTTTGCGGGGTCAGGTGGCCGGGCCTTCGAACGAGCTTCCGCTACTCGGTCCGCGGTGTTGTCGTTGTCTGGGCGAGGGGCGCGTGGGGAGGCGACCTGCGCACCTCCTACGTCTCCTGTGCCTCGAACGCGACCCCTTCCCTGCGGCAACAGGAGTGGATGCTGCCTCTCCCAGTCAGCGCACCAAGCTGGGTTTCCGTGACGACAAGCAGCACCAGCGACAACTCTGCACCCTCCCTCGATCCGGCGAGTTCCAGGTCACCGCCTGTGCCCAGTCCAAGGCAGGTGGTGAGAGCGCCTATGAGCACTACTGCATTCACGCGACCGAGGCGACGGCTTGGCGATGACCCGTACAGCGCGTCAGCAGGGCCGGGCGTGCGACCTGACCTGAGACAGGTTCCGAGTCCGGCCAGGCTACCCCTGCTGCCCCCGCGCGAGGCAGAACATCCCCCACCGGCAGGCGCAAGGCGCCATGGCCACTCTCACGCCCGGTCCCGCAACGTGGGCAGCGCATGACCGGTCATCGCCAGCCGCTGTCCCACCGCACCGTCACCGGCCCTCAAGGCATTCTCCTGCTCTGCCCACACCAGGCCCCGCCATCCCTTCCTGCCATGCCACCTCCCCGGCCGCGCCGGAAGCGACGACGGTGATGATCCCGTGGTCGTCACCGGTTTCAAAGCCACCTGTGCCCGCAAGCTTGCACCCGCCGAATGGGAGGCCAACCGCGTCCTGGCCGCCGGACGCGCCCCGGGCGAACGCGGCTTCGCCCATCTGGAGAACTGGCGGATCCTCACCTCACCAAGCTCCGCACTGTCCCCGCTCGCGCCACCCATCTGTTTCGCGCGCTGCTCGTCCTGACGAACGTCGAGGCCACCCGGCCAGGCGCAGGCGGCCGGTCTCGGTCAGAAGTGCGTTGCGGTGGACCATGTGGGGGTTGCTGCTCGGAGAACGACAAGGGCCGGGTGCACGAGTATGTCTCGTGCACCCGGCCGTTTCGTGGCCGCGGTCAAGGGGTGAGGTACGTGGAAAGTTGTGAAAACGTGGGTGGGCTCGCGCGGAACGCGTGCGCTATTCGCGAGTCGCCGGCTCTCCCAGGCAGGGCTCGCCGGTCATGCTGAGCAGGTGGGTGTGGGGTCCGCCCCGGTTCCTGGCGGGTGCGTGGCGCGCCTATTGCCACCTCGGCGCGCTCGCGCGCGCAGAGTTACCAGGCGACGGCTCCCTTGTCGTCGAAGAAGCCGCCCCGGGGGCCGTCGTCGGGCAGGGTGGCGAGGCGAAGGACGATCGCGGCGCCCTGCTCGGGTGTTCGTTCCCCGGCGAATCCGGTGAAGTCGGTTGCGACGTACCCGGGGCATGCCACGTTCACGATGATGTCCGTGTCGGCGAAGCGGCGGGCGTACTGTGCTGTGACGCTGTTGAGCATCGACTTGGAGGGTGCGTAGGCGGCCATGACCGGGCCGGTCTGCAGCGTCAGCGAGCCCATGTTGCTGGACATGTTGACGATCCGGGGCGAGGCGGCACGGCTGAGCAGCGGGAGCATCGCGTTCGTCACCCGTACCACCCCGAACACGTTCGTCTCCAGGACTGTGCGCAGGACGTCGAGGTCGAGGGTCGTGGGGTCCTGCGCCCCGTCCTCGAACCGGCCGGAGATCCCTGCGTTGTTGACGAGGACGTCGAGTCGCCCGGCTTCCTTCTCGATGCTCGCGGCCGCTGCGGCGACACTGCCGTCGGAGGTGACATCGAGGGCGACTCCGAACGTATCTGTTCCTGCGGCACGCAACCGCTCCACGGCCTCTTCGCGTCGGGCGTCGTCCCGCGCCCCCACGGCGACGGTGAAGCCAAGGGTTCCGAGGCCCTGAGCGATGGCGAAGCCGATTCCCTTGTTCGCGCCGGTGACCAGCGCTGTCTTCGTGTTGTTCACGCTGCCCATGTTCAGCGCGGGGCGTCCGTCTCGTCCAATATCGATCAAGTACGTTGTGATACCCGGCGGGTATCGCGAGGCGGATAGGCTAGGCGCATGGACGACCTGGAGACCCGCGAGCTGCGGTACTTCGTCGCGGTCGCCGAGGAGCTGCACTTCGGGCGTGCGGCCCAGCGGCTCGGGATCGCGCAGCCACCGCTGTCGCGCGCCATCCGGCAGATGGAACGTCGGCTCGGCGTCCAGCTTCTGGACCGGGACCGACGGGGGGTGGCCCTCACCGGCGCCGGCGAGGTTTTGCTGCGCGAGGCCCGGGTGTCCCTCGATGCGGTCGCGGCTGCCGCGCGCCGGACCCGGCGGGCGGCGGATCTCCAGCAGTCGCTTGTACTGGTGACAAAATCCGGCGCATCACACGAGCTGCTTCAACGGCTCCTCGCCTCGTGGGCGGCCGACACCGATACGTCACCGGTCGAAGTCGTCCTTTGCGAGGTCGGCGAGCAGGCACAGTACCTGCGCAGCGGGCGCGCGGATGTGGCCCTCATGCACCGGCCGGTCGACGACCTCGCCGGGTTCGATACCGAGGACCTCCACACCGAAGGCCAAGTCGCCCTCCTCCCGTCGGGACACCCGCTCGCCGCACGTCCCCAGTTCACCCTCGCGGACGTCGGCAACGTGCCGGACCTTCCCATCGCCCGATGGCCCCGGCTCGACGGCTCCTACCCCGACGGCCCCGGCCCAGAGGTGCACACCCAGTCACAACTCGCTCAGCTCGTCGCGCTCGGCAAGACCCTGCTCGTCATTCCTGCCTCCAGCCGCGCCTGGCAGTGGCCCGACCATGTCGCGGTGCCCGTCGTCGACGCCCCGGACATCACGACCGTGCTCGCATGGCCGGCCGGCCACCACTCATCGGCCCTCGCCGCACTGGCCCGGGCCGCGGCCGGGCTTCGCAACAGGCCACCAGCTGCGCCCACGCGCTGAACGCAGGCCCGCTCGCCCGATGCGACTGTCCACCATCGCCGAGCTGTCATGCCCACGGCACCCACCCCCTCTCCCGCAAGTGCATCGGCGAGTGGAGGCCAGTCGCCTGGGGAGATCGCTCCGACCTGCTGTTTCACGATCGCAGGCCGGACCGGGCGCAATGGCTGGAACTATCGCCTCGCCAGGTCCCTCACGGTCAGCGGCCCGTACAAAACGCGCGGCGAGGGAGGAGCTGCTGCTTGGGGGGCTGCTTGGGGGGGGGCGTGCCAGGCTTCTCCTGGACCCCAAGGTCGGGTGTCAGTGGCTAGTGCAAGAGTGTCTCCCATGGAGCCTTCGGAAGTGGTTGAGGCCTTGTGGGATCAGATCCAGGCGCGCGATTGGTCAGCTGTCGCCGGCCTGGTCGCAGAGGACGTCGTGGTGGAGTGGCCGATCAGCGCGGAGCGCATCGTCGGCAACAAGAACTTCGTCGCGGTGAACAGCGAATACCCGGGGGGCTGGTCGATTCGGGTGTTGCGGATCGTGGCTGACGGCAACGAGGTGGTCTCCGAGGTCGAGGTGCCGCACGACGAGTTCGGCGTGTTCCGCGCAGCCTCGTTCTGGACCGTCGAGCAGGGACAGATCGTGCGCGGCAGGGAGTACTGGACAAGCGTTGGGGCTGATCCACGCCCGGAGTGGCGGGCGGCTCTGGTTGAAGTCATGTGAGGAGGCTCTGCCGCTCGCATCGACGGCCCGGCTGATTCAGCCGTGATACGAGAAGGGCCGTGCGGGCCGGGCTGGTCGTGAAGCTGCCCTGGGTCCGCACGGCCTGCTCCCATCCTGCCCTGGCCGGTGTTTCCCGCATACACTTCGCTTCGTCGAGTTGTTCGCTGAACTCGCCGCCCAGTGGGAGGCAGCGCGACAGTCTGCGCTTCGCGAAGCCAGTGCGGTGAACGCCGTAGGACGCCGAGCGCAAGCCGAAGCCGGCCTTCCGCGACCGGCGGCTTCCGGCAGTGGCCATGGCGAAGTCCAGGTAAGCGGCCGTACGAATCCAGGCTGATGGCCACAGGAAGTCACCTGCCCACCTCTCCGGTGTCGATGGCGTGGTCGATCCAGCCGCAGGCCACCCGGACCCTTGCTATCCGCTCGTGGACGTTGTCCCGTTCGAGAGGTTGCGGCCGACCGGTCCTGCGGTGTGCCGGCACCGTGGTCAGCCGCGGCCTGGGTTGATCAGTCCTGCACCACGTTCGCCGCGGTCACATTCTCGATCACACGGGCGAGGTTGGTCTTGGCCCGGGTCAGGTCCTGGATGCGTGCGGCGATGCGGTCGCGTTCGACGGTGAGCTGGTCGAGCATGGCGGGGGTCGCGACGCCCGTGCTCACGCACGGCAGGAGTTCGACGACGGTACGGCTGGAGAGGCCGGCCGCGAAGAGGTCCTGGATGAGCTGGACCCGCTCCAGGGCTTCGTCGGGATAGTCACGCTGCCCACCGGGCGTCCGCGCCGATTCCAGGAGCCGCTGTTCCTCGTAGTAGCGCAGGGCCCGCACGCTGACCCCTGACCGCCTGGCGAGCTGTCCGATGCGCATGACGCAGGTCACTCACTTCCCGCTCGTATCTCACGTTGACGTCAGGTTCAGGCTAGCGATACCGGCTCCGGGGCCGGTCCCGGGGGCCGATCGAACCGTTGCCGGCTCCGAGAATGATCATGGTCTGGTGGGCGGACCCGAGGGCGTTCACGCGGTTCACGTACGCACGGCAGCCCTCGCGTCGTGCCGGGGTCGCCGAAGCCGTCCGAGGGCACATGGGTATCGACCGTGACGGGCGGCGTGATCCCTCGTAGGGGCGCAGGTCCCCCACGCTCACCCCGCCCGCTCGGCAACCTCACCCATTCGCGCCTGCCCTTCTCCGGCCGGGCGGCAGTTGCGACTTGCACCTCACGTCAACGTCAGGTTCTAGAGTGACGGGCGTCGGACGAACACGTCATTCCGGCCCGTCAGAGTGAGGATGACCCTTATGCGCGCAGCCCGCTTCCACGAATACGGCCGAGCGGAGAGCCTGGTGATCGAGCAGGCCCCCGACCCCCACCCCGAACCTGGTGAGATCCGTGTCCGCGTCGCGGCGGCCGGCGTCAATCCCATCGACTGGAAGCTGCGTTCCGGCGCCCTGCACCAGATGCTTCCCCTGGAGCTGCCCGCCATTCCCGGGCGCGACGCCGCCGGCGTGGTCGACGAGATCGGTGACGGAGTGCGGGGAGTGAGCATCGGCGACCGGGTCTTCGGGCTGGGCGGTGTCACCGGCGCGACCGCGGAGCTGGTCATCCTCTCGGCCTGGGCGCACACCCCCGCCACGTGGAACGACGAGCAGGCCGCGGGCGCCGGTCTCGCGTCCGTGACCGCGATGCGTGGGCTCGACGCGCTCGGCTCCCTCGCGGGGCGCACCCTTCTCGTCGAGGGTGCCGCCGGAGGCGTGGGCAGTGCGGCGGTCGAGATCGCTGTGGCACGTGGTGCCACCGTGATCGGGACAGCCGGCGAACGCAACCACGAGTTCCTCACCTCTCTCGGCGCCGTTCCCACCACCTACGGCCCCGGCCTCGCACAGCGCCTCACCGTTCTCGCTCCGCACGGCGTCGACATCGTGCTCGACACCGCGGCCTCCGGCTCGCTGGACGCCCTCGTCGCGATCGCGGGCGACCCGAAGCGCGTCGCGACGGTCGCCGACCACGCGGGCGGGCAGCGTCTGGGCACGCATGTGGTCAACGCGGAGAACGACTCCACCCTCCTGTCCGTGGCCGCGGAACTGGGCGGGCAAGGCCGCTACACACCCCGTATCGAACAGGCCTACCCCCTGGAGCGGATCGCCGACGCCCACGCGCACGCCGAGCGCGGACGCACCCGAGGAAAGATCGTGATCTGCATCTGAACAGGCCCACGAGGTAGGTAACGCAACGTGCGGGCCTGCGTGGCGAGCGTGCCCTTGATCGGTACCGGCGAGCGGGCGGTCCGGAGCGGGCCGATCTCCATGGTGGACTTGGCCCGTTCCCCCCGCAGGTCGCCGCCCTGTTGCTGGAACACATCATGAACCGCGGCAACATGAACACCGCTACCAACCCGGCGTCCCGCTGGCTCTTCCCAGGCCGCCGCCCCGGCCGGCCCCTCGGCCCCAACCACCTGTCCGCGCTACTGAACCAGGCCGGAATCCCGATCGCCGCCGCCCTCCGCCAACAACTCCACGAGAGCCCACCAGTAGCTGTGCCGCTGTGCCGCTGTGCCGCTGTGCCCCAAGGCCGAACACGCGGCCTGGAAAGGCTGTGGCGCCCCAGGGGACAAGCCCCGGGGTGCCACAGCAGCGGTCAGACGCCAAACGCAACGGGGTACTGGATGGTGCCCGTCGGGACCGGGCGAGTGTCGTTCAGAGCCATGGCCATCATGGCCTCGTCAGGTACTTCGAAGGGGGCTCGGATGCCGAAGCGGGAGGCTGGCGTGAAGCCGAACCGAGGGTAGTAGTCGGCGTGTCCCAGGACGACAACGAGGTTCTCTCCCGTGGCCCGGGCGGCGGCCAAGGCGGCGCGGATGGCCGCGGAGCCGGCACCGGCGCGCTGGGCCTGGGGCAGTACCGCGCACGGGGCCAGGGCGAGGGCAGGTTGACCGTCGACGTGGCAGCGGGTGAGCAGCGCGTACCCGACCGGGGTGCTGTCGGGGGCTGCGGTGACCATCGACAGACCGTCGATCCACGCCTGCGGGTCGGCGCGCAGGGCGTCGACGATGTCGGCCTCGGCGGCGGTGGGGAAGGCCGCGAGGAGGATGTCACGGACGGCGGGGATGTCGTCGGCGGTTTCGGTACGGGCAGTCCAGGTGGTCATGGTTCCGTTCTCAGCGGTGTCGTGGGGGCGGAGGATGTAGGCGGCGTAGTTGTAGTCGCTGCCGTGTTCGCGCCGCATGTCGATCTCTGTCCGGTGTGCGGCCAGGGCCTCCGGCATGCCGGGCTGCTGCGGGTCCGCTCGGGTCAGACGCTGGGTGAGCGGCGTGTAGTACTCGTCCCACCAGTCGCTTTCCGGAAGCGGCCAGTGCGCGCGGAGGCGATAGCCGGCGGCCTGCGCGGCGTCGGTGTTCGCGGCATGGGTGCGCAGTGGGTAGGCCGCGTCCCAATAGGCGCACACCGGGGCAGCGGGGTTGGGCACGGTCCATTCGATTTCGGTGATGACGAGGACGCCGCCCGGGGCGAGCAGGCGACGCCAGGCTCGCAAGGCGACGTCAAAGCCGATGGTGTACACGGACCCCTCGGCCCAGATCACGTCGAAGCCGTGATCGGGGGCGGGCAGCCGGTCCATCGAGCAGTTGACGACCGTGACCTGGTCGCCCAGGCCCCGGCGGGCCGCCTCGGCGGTGAGGCCGTCCAGGAAGGGCTGGTACAAGTCGACCGCGGTGACGTGCGCACCGACTTCTTCCGCCAGCAGCAGGGTGGAGCGGCCGGGGCCGCAGCCCGCGTCCAGCACCCGCGGGCACTCGGGCAGTGGCCCGGCCATCTCCAGCAGGCGCCGTGTGGTGGCGTCCGAGCCGGGGCCCTGCCGGGGCAGATCGTGGTGCAGGGCGAAGAACGCCTCCGTCACCGGGTCGGTGCCAGGAGCGTGGTCGGGTGTGTCGGTGTCGTTCACAGCTGGCGCTCCCGGAACTGATAGGTGGCACGCAGATGCCGCGTGATGTCCTTCTTGGCGGCCTCGCGGTCGGTGCGCAGCCGAGCGTCGGTGCGGGAGGCTGCGTAGGCGTTCTCCCTCAGCAGTTGGTGGTAGCTGTCCAGACGGCGCTGGGGAATCTCGCCTGCCTCGACGGCAGCCAGCACCGCGCAGCCGGGTTCGCTCACATGCGCGCAGTCCGTGAACCGGCAGTCCTGTGCGAGGCGGTCGATCTCGGCGAAGCTTTGCTCCAGCCCGTCCTGGGCATAGTGCAGGCCGATCGCGCGCAGACCGGGAGTGTCCAGCAGGACCCCGCCGCCGGGCAGCGGAATCAGCTCCCGCCATGCGGTGGTGTGCCGCCCCTTGCCGTCCACGTCGCGCACAGCGGCGGTCGCCAGCCGGTCCTCGCCCAGCAGCTGGTTACCCAAAGTGGACTTACCTGCGCCGGAGGGGCCGAGCAGCACGATGGTGCCGTTCAGGACGGCCGTCAGGGTGTCCAGGCCCAGCCCGGTAGCGGCGCTGGTGACCAGCACATCTGTGCCTGGTGCCACCTCGGACACCTCGGCAGCGGCCAGTTGCGCGTCGGCACACTGGTCGGCCTTGGTGAGCACCACGACCGGCTGGGCGCCGCTCTCCCAGGCCAGGGACAGCATGCGCTCGGTCCTGCCGTGCTTCAGCGGGGTACCCAGCGACACCGTCACCGCGACCGTGTCGATGTTGGCGGCCAGGACCTGGCCACGGGAGGTACGCGAAGCTGTGGATCGAACCAGGGCGGTGCGTCGCTCCAGTACCGCGTGCAGCACTGGTCCGTGATTGGTGGTGGCAGGGCGCAGGGCGGCCCAGTCGCCCGTGCATGGCGGCGACAGCGCATTCTTCTGATCGGCGGCACCGGGGATCTCCGCACGGAGGATTCCGGCGTCGGTGACTGCTTCACACGAGCCGCGTTCGGCTCGCACGATACGGGCCGGGATCAAGCCGGCATCGCGATGGGGCGCGAAGGCGTGCGCGCACGCCTCGTCCCAGCCGTAGTCCGCCAGGGAGTACGGCTGGGCATGGCGGAAAGTAGATTGAGACAACGTAGAGACCCTTGAACAGGGACCCCGCTGAGCGGGTAGCTCCTCCCCCGCGAGTCATCGGGCTAGGGCGGGGGTGAACGTCAGGTCAGACCGGGGCTCGGGACGTGAGGATGGTCCGGTGTGCGCTGCACACGGCAGCGGCCTTCACGGCAGACATCAACTCACCTCCCTCTTCTGGTCCCGCAGTTGACCCGATTGTCCCTGCTCCCCCAACGCTAACACGTCCATTCCCCGGAGTCGGACAGCGCCGGAGCGCGGCGTAGCGCTCCAGGGAGCGGACGGAGGCGTGGCGGGATCGGGCCAGAAGCACCGGGGTTGGAGGTTGCGCCCTTGGCGTCGTACGTCAGGGGGCTGTGACGGAGCGGGTGGAGAGTCCAGCCGTCCAGGTCCTCGATGTCGTCGGGTGAGGCGAGGGGGTTGGCCGGCAGCCGGGTGTTCTCCTCGAAGATCTCCGCGGCCCGGCGGTAGGAGAGCCGGGCCCGGCCGGTCTCCTCGCACACGCCCGGCGTCGCCGTCCCGGCCGGCGCCCTGAGGTCGGTGAGGAACAGCGGGCCGCGGGTACGGCGGGCGATGAGGCGGGGCAGCAGCTGGATGGTGCCGGATCGCGAGTGAACCCACTCGGTCGCCCCGCCCTTGGCGGTGACCCTGCCACGCTTGACCTGCGGGTAGAGGTCTTCCACGTTGAGGCACAGCACCTCGTCGGCGCGTGCGGCGGACTCGTAGGGCATCTTCCACTGCGTCTTCTCCCGCAGCGCGACGTCGAGGCGCCACAGGGCGGCGATCTGGTTCCCCGCGAGAGCCTTGGTGCGGTCCGGCGGCGCCGGCCGCCGCTCGATGCCGATCGTCGGGTCGCACTCGATCCAGCCGTGTCGCTGCCACCAGCCGATCGCCTTGCGCGCGGACAGCTCCCGGTTGACGATGTCGGCGGCCATCTCGTCCGCCCGCGCCGCCGCCGGCTCAGCCAAGACCTCCGGCAGTACCGGGTCGTCGATCGTGGCGACGGGGAAGGCGGGCGGCTTCGCGCCCCGGCGGGCGGGCCCGGTCGGCGCCGGTTCACCGGCGAGCATCCCCCTCCACGTCGTGAGCGAGATCCGGTGGATTCGTGCGGAGGACTTCGCGATGCCCGCGCCGGTGAGGTACCGCTCGACCGCCGCGGTGTACGACGCTGGCGGGCCGGACTGTGTCATTCGACGGCTGCAGTTCCCAGAAGGTCCCCGACTCCGGGCGAAACAGGGCCGGCTGGGGCGAACCTCCCACCACTTCTATCCCACACTGGAGCTGATGACGCTGGTCGAGACCGGCACACGAGCCTTGCTCGGCGGGGTGTTCGGGCCCACCGGACTGGGATCTTGAGGTTTCAGAGGAAGTAGCACCAGGTGGCAAGCAAGTACCGAAGCGGGTGCACCGAGGAGT
>NZ_BAABCQ010000197.1:0-13277 GCF_039539045.1 Streptomyces marokkonensis | reverse complement strand
CAGTGATGTGTCGTACCCCACACTGGGGTCCGGTGCCTGAGTCCTCGGAGCGCGGCCGACCCGTCACGGCGGGTTGCTCATGGTTGCTGATCCCCGCGGCCGCGTTCAACGCGTACGGGGTGGACGGCGGCGAGTGAGCCGGCTCCGCCCCCGAAGTACCGCTGCCGGCCTCCGTCGGCCGCGTCCATCCTGGAGGTCGCCCCCGTGCAGACCCAGACCCTCGCCCAGACCGACACCAGTAACGACGGCGCGGAGCCGGACGCGGAGAGCGGCGTCCTCGTCGCGATGCCCGCACAGCACCGTGCCGTGCACCACCCCGAGAACCGGCCGGACGAGCCGCTCCCGGCGGACGTCCCCGAAGCGGCGGGCCACCCTGGCGACCCGGCCGACGCCCCCGAGCCGCCGCGGCCCACGCGCACGGAGACCGGCGGGCCCTCCTCCGACCTGTTCCGCCAGTACCTGCGGGAGATCGGCCGGATACCGCTGCTCACCGCGGCCGAGGAGGTCGACCTCGCCCGCCGTGTGGAGGCCGGGCTGTTCGCCGAGGAGAAGCTGCGGCTCGCCGTCGACCTGGACAGCCGGCTCGCCCTGGACCTCGACCGGCTCGTGGTCCTGGGACGCCTGGCCAAGCGCCGCCTGATCGAGGCGAACCTGCGGCTCGTCGTGTCCGTGGCCAAGCGCTACGTCGGACGCGGACTCACCATGCTCGACCTGGTCCAGGAGGGGAACCTGGGCCTGATCCGGGCCGTGGAGAAGTTCGACTACGCCCGCGGCTACAAGTTCTCCACCTACGCCACCTGGTGGATCCGCCAGGCCATGTCCCGCGCCCTCGCCGACCAGGCGCGCACCATCCGCGTCCCCGTCCACGTCGTCGAGCTGATCAACCGAGTGATCCGGGTCCAGCGCCGCATGCTCCAGGAACGCGGCTACGAGCCGACCCCGCAGGAGGTCGCCGCCCACCTGGACCTGGCCCCCGAGCGGGTCGGCGAAGTGCTGCGTCTGGCCCAGGAGCCGGTCTCCCTGCACGCACCGGTCGGCGAGGAGGACGACGTCGCCCTCGGTGACCTGATCGAGGACGGCGACGCCGCCAGCCCCGTCGAGTCGGCCGCGTTCCTGCTGCTGCGGCAGCACCTGGAGGCGGTGCTCTCCACCCTCGGCGAACGCGAGCGCAAGGTCGTCCAGCTCCGCTACGGCCTGGTCGACGGCCGCCCCCGCACACTGGAGGAGATCGGCCGCATCTTCGGCGTGACCCGCGAGCGGATCCGCCAGATCGAGTCCAAGACCCTCAACAAACTCCGCGACCACACCTTCGCGGACCAGCTGAGGGGCTACCTGGACTGAGACGGCCCGAGACCGGCCGAGCCTCCGGCGGAGAGCGACCGGCGGAGACCGACCGGCTGGGTCTCCGGCTGAAACCGCCCGAGCCCCCGTCGAGACCGGCCGGGGCCCCTACTCCACCTCGGCCACGGCTTGGGCGAACTGGGCCTGGTACAACCGCGCGTAGGCCCCGCCGGCCGCCAGCAGCCCGGCGTGCGCGCCCTGCTCGACGATCGACCCGTCCTCCATCACCAGGATCGTGTCCGCGTCCCGGATCGTCGACAGCCGGTGTGCGATCACGAACGACGTCCGCCCGCGCGCCAGCTTGGCCATCGCCTTCTGGATCAGCACCTCCGTACGGGTGTCCACGGACGACGTCGCCTCGTCCAGGACCAGGATCACCGGGTCGGACAGGAAGGCCCGCGCGATGGTGACGAGCTGCTTCTCACCGGCGCTCACCCCCGTGCCCTCGTCGTCGATCACGGTGTCGTAGCCGTCGGGCAGCGTCCGTACGAACCGGTCGGCGTGCGCGGCCCGCGCCGCCTCCTCGATCTCCCCGCGGGTCACCTCCCGCGACGCCCCGTACGCGATGTTCTCCGCGATGGTGCCGCCGAACAGCCAGGTGTCCTGGAGGACCATGCCGATGCCCGCCCGCAGCTCGTCCCGGGACATCTTCGCCACGTCCACGCCGTCCAGGGTGATCCGCCCGCCCGAGACCTCGTAGAACCGCATCAGCAGATTGACGAGGGTCGTCTTCCCGGCGCCGGTGGGCCCGACGATGGCGACCGTGTGCCCCGGCTCGACCTTCAGCGACAGGTCCTCGATCAGCGGCTTCTCGGGGTCGTAGCGGAACGAGACGTGCTCCAGCTCCACCCGCCCGCGCAGGTCCTCGGGCCGGACGCCCGGGATCGGGTCCGCCGACTGCTCCTCGGCGTCCAGCAGCTCGAAGACCCGCTCCGCCGACGCCACACCCGACTGCACCAGGTTCGCCATCGACGCGACCTGCGTCAGCGGCATCGAGAACTGCCGCGAGTACTGGATGAAGGCCTGCACGTCACCGATGGACAGTGTCCCGGAGGCCACCCGCAGTCCGCCGACGACCGCGACGAGCACGTAGTTCAGGTTGGACACGCACATCATCAGCGGCTGCATGATCCCGCTGTTGAACTGCGCCTTGAACCCGGCCTCGTACAGCGCGTCGTTCTGCTCGGCGAACTGCTTCGCCGACTCCTCCTGCCGCCCGAACACCTTCACCAGGGCGTGCCCGGTGTACATCTCCTCGATGTGCGCGTTCAGCTGCCCCGTGGAGCGCCACTGCTGCACGAACTGCGGCTGCGACCGCTTGCCGACACGCGTGGCCACCACGAACGACAGCGGCACGGTCACCAGGGCGACCAGTGCCAGGATCCACGAGACGTAGAACATCATGGCCAGCACGCCGATGATGGTCAGCAGCGAGTTGATCAGCTGGCCCATCGACTGCTGGAGCGTCTGCTGGATGTTGTCGATGTCGTTCGTCGCCCGGCTCAGCACCTCGCCGCGCTGCCGCTTGTCGAAGTACGACAGGGGCAGCCGCGACAGCTTCGTCTGCACGTCCTCCCGCATCCGGAACATCGTCCGGTTGACCGCGCGGTTCACCAGCCGGGTGGCCACCGCCATCAGCAGCCCGGCGCCGGCGAAGGTCGCCACCGTGAGCAGCAGCGCCTCGCCCACGGCACCGAAGTCGATACCCTGGCCCGGGACGAAGTCCGTGCTGCGGAGCATGTCGGCGACATCGCCGTCGCCGCGCTCCCGCATGGAGTCCAGGACCTGTTCCTTCGAGGCCCCGGACGGCATGTCCCGCCCGACGATCCCCGCGAAGATCAGGTCGGTGGCCCGGCCGAGGATCTTCGGCCCGACCACGCTGAGGCCGACGCTGACGACCAGACACGCCAGCAGAGTGAAGAGGGTCGCCCGCTCCGGGCGGAACTGGCTGAGGAGCCGCTTGGTCGACCCCTTGAAGTCCATCGAACGCTGGTCGGGTCCGCCCCCGGCCATCATGCGCCCCGCGGGCCCGGCCATCAGGCAGCCTCCGCTTCCGTGAGCTGGGAGAGCACGATCTCCCGGTAGGTCTCGTTGTCCGCCATCAGCTCGTGGTGCCGGCCCACGCCGACCACCCGCCCCTCGTCCAGCACGATGATCCGGTCCGCGTCCCGGATGGTCGACACGCGCTGCGCCACGATCACCACGGTCGCCTCGGCCGTCTCCCGGCCCAGCTCGGCGCGGAGCGCGGCGTCGGTGGCGTAGTCGAGGGCGGAGAAGGAGTCGTCGAAGAGGTAGATCTCCGGACGCTGGACCAGGGTCCGGGCGATGGCGAGCCGCTGCCGCTGACCTCCCGACACATTGGTGCCGCCCTGCGAGACGGGCGCGTCGAGGCCGCCCTCCAGCCCGGAGACGAACTCCCCGGCCTGCGCCACGCGGAGCGCGTGCCACAGCTCCTCGTCCGTGGCGTCCGGATTGCCGTAGCGCAGATTGGTCGCGACCGTGCCCGCGAAGAGGTACGGCTTCTGCGGCACCAGCCCCACGATCCGGGCCAGCACCTTCGGGTCGACGGTCCGCACGTCCACCCCGTCGACGAGGACCTCGCCGTCCGTGGCGTCGAACAGCCGGGGGACCAGCCCGAGCAGCGTGGACTTGCCGCTGCCGGTCGAGCCGATGACGGCGGTCGTCTCGCCCGGGCGGGCCACCAGGTCGATGTGCCGGAGCACCGGCTCCTCGGCGCCCGGGTAGCGGAAACCGGCCCCCCGGACCTCCAGATGGCCGTGCCGGCGCAGCTCGGTGACCGGCGCCAACGGCGGCACCACACTGCTCTCGGTCCCCAGGACCTCCTGGATGCGCTCGGCGCACACCTCCGCGCGCGGCACCATCATGAACATGAAGGTGGCCATCATCACGGACATGACGATCTGCATCAGATAGGCGAGGAACGCCGTCAGGTCGCCGATCTGCATCCCGCCGCTCTCGATCCGGTGGGCCCCGAACCACACCACCGCGACCGACGACACGTTCACCACCGTCATGACCACGGGGAACATCAGCGCGAGCAGGTTGCCGCTGCCCAGCGCCACCTCGGTCAGATCCGCGTTGGCCTTCCTGAAGCGCTGCTGCTCGTACTCGTCGCGTACGAAGGCGCGGATGACGCGGTTGCCGGTGATCTGCTCGCGCAGCACCCGGTTCACCGTGTCCAGCCGCTCCTGCATGGCCCGGAACAGCGGCCGCAGCCGCCGCACGATCAGCGTCACGCAGATGGCCAGCACCGGCACGACCCCGACCAGCACCCCGGACAGCGGCACGTCCAGGCCCAGCGCCATCACGATGCCGCCGACACACATGATGGGCGCCGACACCATCAGCGTGAACGTCATCAGGGCCAGCATCTGGACCTGCTGGACGTCGTTCGTGGTCCGGGTGATCAGCGAGGGCGCGCCGAAGCCGCCGACCTCGCGCGCCGAGAAGGACTGCACCCGGTCGAAGACGGCACCGCGCATGTCCCGGCCGAGCGCGGCGGCGGTCCGCGCGCCGTAGTAGACGGCCCCGATGTTGCACACCACCTGGACCAGCGAGACGCCGATCATCAGGGCGCCGAAGGCCAGGATGTAGCCCGAGTCGCCCTTCACGACACCGTTGTCGATGATGTCCGCGTTCAGGGTCGGCAAATAGAGGGAGGCGCAGGTCTGCAGGAACTGCAGCGCCACCAGCAGGGCGATGGGTTTTCTGTAGGGCCTGAGATAGGTCCGCAGGAGTCGTATGAGCACGCTGGGTCTCTCGGAGTCGGCGACAGGAGCGGTTGGTTGCCCCTGGCCCCCATCGTCGGACACTCCACCCGCGTTACCTCAACCGATTAACCCAACAGCGTGTCGATTCCGGCCTCATGAGCGGCGTCACGCGTGCAGCGCCCCCGGATGGGTCTGCTCCCGCACCGACACGAACTGCTGGCGCACGGCCTGCCCCACCGCCAGCTCTTCGCCCGGCTCCAGCACCTGCGCGACCGCGTCCTGCCAGACGGGGGGATTGCGCGGATCCAGCGTGCCCTGGGACACGCCCAGCGCCCAGGCCGCCTGCCGGGCCGAGCCGATCGCCGCGTAGTCCGCCGGCTGTGGTACGACGACCTGCGCCCCGAACAGCGCGGGCGCCGCCGCCTGCACGGCCGGCAGCTCGGCCGCCGCGCCCAGCAGGAATACCCGCCGTACCTCCACTCCCCGGCCGCGCAGCACGTCAAGGGCGTCGGCGAGACCGCACAGCATGCCCTCGAACGCGGCCCGCGCCAGGTGCTCCGGCCGCATCGACTCGCGCCGCAGACCGGCCAGCGTGCCGGCGGTGTGCGGCAGGTTCGGCGTGCGCTCGCCCTCCAGATAGGGGAGCAGTACCAGCCCGTGCGCGCCCGGCGTCGACTTCGTCGCCAGCTCGGACAGGCTCTCCAGGTCCGGTACGCCGAGCAGCTCGGCGGCGCCGCGCAGGGTCCGTACGGCGTTCAGGGTGGTGACGACGGGCAGGTGCATGCCGGTGGCGTCCGCCAGTGAGGTGATCATGCCGGACTGGTCGACGAGCGCCTCGGGGTGCACGGCCATCACCGACCCGGACGCGCCCAGCGACACCACCGCGTCGCCCAGCCCGATCCCCAGCCCGAAGGCGGCCGCCATCGTCTCGCCGGTCCCGGCGGAGATCAGCAGCCCCTCCGGCGTCGTACCGGCCGCCTCGGACGGGCCGATCACCTCCGGCAGCACCACCTGGTGCCCGAGCGCCAGCTCGACCAGGTCGGGCCGGTAACCGCCGCTCGCCGCCGACCAGTAGCCGGTCCCGGAGGCCCCGCCCCGGTCGGTGGTCCTGCGCGCGGGCCGTCCGAGCAGTTGCCACACCAGCCAGTCGTGGGCCTGGAGCAGCACCGCGGTCCGCGCGGCGGCCTCGGGCTCGGTCCTGGCCAGCCAGCGGAGCTTGGTCACCGGCTGCGCGGCCTGCGGCACCGAGCCCACCGCCTGCGCCCACGCCTCACGCCCGCCGAGCGCGTCGATCAGGTCGGCCGCGGCCACCTGGGAGCGTTTGTCGCCGCCCACCATGGCGGGGCGCACGGTGTTGCCCTGCGAGTCGAGCGCCACGACGGAGTTCGCCTGCGCCGACACGCCGATGGCCTGCACACCTTCGAGCAGCCCGCCGCCGGCGGCCTCCCCGAGGGACAGCAGCCAGGCCTGCGGATCGACGTCCGAGGGCCGGCCCCCGCCTTCGGGGCTCTCCATCGGATGAGGCGCGTGACCCTGCCGCAGCACGGCACCCGTCTCGGAATCGCAGACGACGATACGAGTGAAATCGGGCGCACTGTCCAGCCCGGCGACTATCCCCATGCCCGAAATTCTGCCGTACCGGGAGAGGAGTCCGTACCCGGCGGGGGCACGGGATCCGCCGGGGGCACGAAACCCGCCGGGGGCACGGGACCCGGCGGGAACACGGCCCTCACGTGTTGCTGGTGCCCCAGTCGTCCGCGCCGCTGCCGTTCGTGCCGCGCTCACGCAGGGAGCGGACCCGCTGGGCCACCGAGTCGGGCATCCGGTCCCCGACCTTGTCGCTCACCGCGCTGTACGCCTTGTCGGCGAAGTGCCTGCCCTGCTGGGCCGCCGACTCGGCGGTGTTGCGCACGGCCGGGTTCTGCGCGACCTGACGGGCGGACTTGCGCAACTGCTCGTAACGCTCCCGTCCGGCCTTCGTGCCCAGCACGTATCCCACCGCGAGTCCGACGACGAACGTGAGCCGGTAACGCATGGCGGCCACCCTTCCCTTGCTCTGCCTCTGAGGTGCCGGGGAGTACCGATTGGCGGAGCACCCCCCTGCTTGCGCTAATGTATGTGTCGCAGCGAGCGCGCGCCTCTGGCGGATACCCAGTGGGATGCGTTCGATGCGACGAGTCAATCCTCGGTAGCTCAATTGGCAGAGCAGCCGGCTGTTAACCGGCAGGTTACTGGTTCGAGTCCAGTCGGGGGAGCACGGTGAACAAGGACCCTCCGGGGTCCTTTTTCATGTCCGGGAACGGTGCCCGTGACCATGCCCGGGAACCGCGCGGCACGCTGCGGAGTCCTCAAGGTCATGGAGGCAGCGCGGTAGCCGACCAGCCGAGGCAGCAGATCGTATGAGCGGCTATGCTGCGGCAGACGGCGCGCACACGTGTACGCGACACGCCGCTATGGGGCGGTAGCTCAGCCGGTTAGAGCAGCGGACTCATAATCCGCCGGCCGTGGGTTCGAGTCCCACCCGCCCCACCGAGCGTCCCTGGGTAGGATCGTTCTGACCTGGGGAAACGTGTTTCTCGGGGAGTTTTGCGTGTGGCGTTCGCCTCGCGACGGCGTGGCGAACGCGGGTCCGGACACGCGGAAGATGAGCTCTTCACATCTCTGGAGCCGGAAGGTTTGTGACCTTTCCTCCGTGGCAGCGTCGTGGAACGCTCCCACGGCCGCGCGGCGCCACGCCTGGATATCGCTGTCGTCACCAGCGCGCTCACCACGCTGGAGGCGTGGAACCCTCAACAGGCTTCGCGCCAAGGGCTGTGGGGCTGGGCGTTGTCCCGGATCGATGTGGAGCACACCGACGACAAAGTGATCTCCCTGGCCCGCGGCATGATGAAGACTGCTGGGCTGCACGGGGACAAGTACGCCATTGATGCCGTCTTGGCTGCCGTAGCCGTCAAGACGGCGGAGCGCGGCTTCGAGGTCCCTGTCTTCACCTCGGATGTCGACGACATGGACAAGTTCCTGGCGGACCATCCCATTCGGGTGGAGAGGGTTCGACAGTCGAGGAGTGCGCGCTGGGCCGGCCTCTGGTGGACAGGATCAAGGGTTCGGGGCTGCCGAACCTCAAGGAACTCCGCCCCGGGTCCGCGGGGGCCACGGAAGTGCGGTTGTTGTTCGTGTTCGACCCGGACAGCCAAGCCGTGATCCTGGTCGGTGGCGACAAGGCCGGCAACTGGTCCGGCTGGTACCACGTTGCGGTGCCCCAGGCGGAGCAGGCGTACGCAGAACATCTCAAGCGAATCGATGGAGAGGGCTGAGCACGCTGGAGGTGCCGGACGGCATCGAGGCGGTGAAGGCCCGCCACTTCGACCTCAAGCGCTCCGGGATCAACGGCCGTGCCATGGCCACGGACCGGGTGGACGAGGTCGTCACACGCGGTACGGCCGAGACCTGGACCGTGCGCAACGCCGACGGCACGCCGCACATGCGCGGCCCCAAGGGCCCGGTCTTCGTACCGAGCGGCACGACGATGAAACTGGCGATGCGCTTCGACGGCCCGGCCGATCCGCACACGCCGTACATGTACCACTGCCATCTGCCCCACCACGAGGACCAGGGAATGATGGGCCAGTTCGTAGTCGTCGAAAAGGGACAACAGGCGGGCGCCGCCACCGACCCCGCCGAAAGCTTCGCCGTCCCCGTCCCCCGGGGATCCGAACTGAGCGCCTTCATGACCACCAGCCGCCTCCCCAGAGAACTCGCCAGCGCTGAATCGCCACCCCGCCTCCAGGGCCGGGAGGAGAAGCTCCAGCCGCGGGTCCGGGCGGTCGGCGGCACGCCACCTCACCGTCCTTGCCGCACTCGGCCTGGCCCTGCGAGGCCACTGACTCCGCGCCTGTCATCCCTTCCCGCGACAGATGTAGATACTCGTTCACTCGGTTGGAGTGAAATCTGTTGTGGCTGATGTAGACATACGGCTGTGGTGGTGTTTAGTGTTGTGCCGTAGCCAGGAAGTCAGTGAGGCGTGGCAGGGGCGAACTGCCCGCATGCAGAACAGTGATTGTGGCACGGCAGTGGAGCGACGGGGCCGGAGGATTCAGGGTCCCTTCGCTGGCTGCCGGGCCGGGCGGCTTACGAGGGCCGCCAGCAGTACGCAGAACCAGCAGTGGCAAGAGGTGCATCAGAGAGAGAAGGAGGCGGACGCCATCAGGATCGCCCGGGCGAGAACGGTTTGCCCGGGTACCGCAGGCCCCGGAACGGAAGGTGGTCCCACGGTCACGCATCCGCGATCCCTCAACTGCCCGCCCCCCGACGGGGGACGGTGCGGAAACAGAAGGCCGGCAGCGCAGTAGGCCGGCAGATGGTGTTGCAAATCCCTCGGGGCCTTGGTGCCGTACGGCACCAAGGCCCCTCGACGCGTTCCCCGACCAGAGGTGCCAATGACCGCAGACAACCCGCTCAACCGTATCGACGACGACGACTACCCCGCCTACACCATGGGACGAGCAGCCGAGATGCTCGGCACGACTCCCGCCTTCCTGAGAGCCATCGGTGAAGCCCGGCTGATCACGCCGCTGCGTTCCGAAGGCGGCCACCGCCGCTACTCCCGCTACCAGCTGCGCATCGCCGCCCGCGCCCGCGAACTCGTCGACCAGGGCACCTCCGTCGAGGCGGCCTGCCGCATCATCATCCTGGAAGACCAACTCGAAGAAGCCCGGCGCATCAACGAGGAACTGCAGGGACGCCCCGCCGGCCTCCCGGACAAGGCCGACACATGAGGGACGCATCTCCCAGCTGGGCTTGTGGTGGTCCGGCTGTCAAAGCGGGGAAGCTCCTGCCCCGACCGAGGGGGTAGCCCGCACCCATGCGCTGTGCCGGGTTCTGGCTATGACTCACCGTCCTCTTGCCGGAGCAATGCGGCTGTGGACGCGGAGCCGGACGGCCGTGTCGTCCGGCGCGGGGCGCAGGTCGATGGCGACAGGGCAGGCGAAGGTGTATCCCCGTTCGGCGGCATGGCGGCGCACCTGGCCGGCTGGCCGGCATCGCCTTTCGTGTCCTGTGGGTCAGTGCTCCCCGCTGGCTGTACACCCACTGCTACCTGGCCCTGGGGTGGGCACCGGTGCGTTGCCTGCCCGACTTCTGCACACCGGCGGAGCGGCCGTAGTCACCCTGATAGTGACCGGCGGTCTCCTCCACAGTGCGGGAGCGGTGGTGTACGCCGTCCAACGCCCCAACCCTCGCCCCGCTGGTTCGGCTTCCACGAGGTGTTCCACACTCTGACCGTGGCAGCCTTCACCGCGCACTGCATCGCCATCTCCCTCGCCGTCTACTGACCCCAGCAGCAGGATTCACTCCTGCGTCACGGTGCTGTCGCCCCACTCGCGCACCGATCGGGAGATGCGGCATGCGGTGAGGGCCCGACCGGCGCGCGCCGGTCGGGCCCTCACCGCTGTTCTGGTGTCAGCGCGCTTGTCGCGTCGGTCAGACGGACAGGGGGGCGCCGAGCATCGCGGAAGCCCGCTGCAACGGACTTTCGATGCGCGCGGGGGCGGCCTCGGGCCGGGTGCGGCAGGTGAAGCCGAGCAGGGCCATGGCCCTCAGAACCTCGCCGGCGCTGAAATCGCGGCGGTCCTGGCGGGTGATGACCTGGCCGACCTGCTTGACGGGGTAGTGGCGTCGCCCGATGATCACGGACTCGCCGGTGACCGGTTCGGGTTTGACGCCCTTCATCGAATCCAGCACGCCGCTCCTGGTCAGGTCGAACGGGAAGCGGGCAATGACACAGCGCATGATGCCTCACAGGCAGAAGAGAAAACGGGCCGACCGCCGTCCAGCGGTTCAGCGGTTCAGCGGGAGAGAGCGAGGACGCCCAGGGCGTTACCGTGCTCGTCGACCACGGGCACGGGCCCGATCCTCCCGAAAGGCAACGTGTCCTCGGCTTCTTCCCTCGTGGCCCACGGTGAGGCGAAGGGCCCGCTGCCGTCGGTGAGGTCACCGAGGCGGATCCGGTCGGTGTATCCGGAGCTGTCCCGGACGGCGGTGAGCCGGGCCTCGGTGACCAGGCCGACGCACAGGCCGTCCTCGTCGCAGACGACCAGATGCTCCGTACGGGCGGCGGCCATGACGGACAGTGCCACCTCGACGGTCATGTCGTACCAGACCTGCGGCCCGGCCGCGTCCATGGCGTCGACCACCGTGCTGTGCACGGGGCGATCGCTCACGGAGCGAGTCTGCAACTGAACCAGCGTCAAAGGGTGCCTCCTGCGCGGATGAGCCGAGTTTCCGATCAAGACGGTTTATGCGGCCGCACCGGCGGGGGACTGGACTGCGAGGGAACGCCGGGTAGCCGAGGTGGGGCGGCGTCGGCCACGGGAGGTGGCACCGCGCTTCTTGGGGCGTTCGGTCACCGGTGCGGTGATGACGACCGGAATGCCGGTCGGCGCCTGGGCTCCGGTGATCCGGCTGAGAGCCTCGTCGCCCGAGCGGACCTGGGTGGTCTGCGGCCGGATCCCGGCGTCCGACATGAGACGGACCATGCCGCGACGCTGGCTCGGTGTGACGAGCGTGACGACGCTGCCGGACTCACCGGCACGGGCGGTGCGGCCCCCGCGGTGGAGGTAGTCCTTGTGGTCGGTCGGCGGGTCGACGTTCACGACGAGGTCGAGGTTGTCGACGTGGATGCCGCGCGCCGCGACGTTGGTCGCCACGAGCACGGTGACGTGTCCGGTCTTGAACTGCGCCAGAGTACGGGTGCGCTGCGGCTGGGACTTGCCGCCGTGCAGGGCGGCGGCACGTACCCCGCTGTTGAGCAGGTCCTGGGTCAGCCTGTCGACGGCGTGCTTGGTGTCGAGAAACATGATCACGCGCCCGTCGCGTGCGGCGATCTCGGTGGTGGCCGCGTGCTTGTCGGCGCCGTGGACCTGGAGTACGTGGTGCTCCATCGTCGTGACAGCGCCGGCCGAGGGGTCGACGGAGTGCACGACGGGATCGGTCAGGTAGCGGCGCACGAGCAGGTCGACGTTGCGGTCGAGGGTGGCCGAGAACAGCATGCGCTGTCCCTCGGGACGCACCTGGTCGAGCAGGGCGGTGACCTGCGGCATGAAGCCCATGTCGGCCATCTGGTCGGCCTCGTCGAGGACGGTGATGGAGACCTGGTTCAGCCGGCAGTCGCCGCGGTCGATGAGGTCCTTGAGGCGCCCCGGGGTGGCGACGACGACCTCGGCACCACCGCGCAGCGCGCTCGCCTGCCGGCCGATCGACATGCCGCCCACGACGGTGGCCACCCGCAGCTTCACGGAACGGGCGTACGGGGTGAGCGCGTCGGTGACCTGCTGCGCCAGTTCACGCGTCGGTACGAGGACCAGCCCCAGCGGCTGCCTGGGCTCGGCGCGCTGCCCGGCCGTACGGGCGAGCAGGGCCAGCCCGAAGGCGAGGGTCTTGCCGGAGCCGGTGCGCCCACGGCCCAGCACGTCGCGGCCGGCGAGGGAGTTCGGCAGGGTCGCGGCCTGGATCGGGAACGGTGTGGTGACGCCGGCCGAGCCGAGCGCGGTCAGCAGTTCCCGGGGCATGTCGAGATCGGCGAAGCCCTCCACGGCGGGAAGCGCGGGGGTGACCGTCCGGGGGAGGGCGAACTCCCCTTGGATGGCGGCGGGTCGGCGGCCGTAACCGCCGGAGCGGCTCGGGCCGGCCGACCGGCCAGGAGCCGACGAGCCGAAGCGGCTGCCACCCCTTCCGGAGTCGGCACGGCCGTTACGGGTGCGGGCGTAGCGGTCGTTCGTGGGTGTGCGGTTCATGCGGAACCTTCCTCGATGCGGCACATATCAAGGAATTCCCGCAGCAATGAGCGGCACGGAGAATTGCAAGAATGGGCCGATGGAACGCGGCAGCGAAGCTGACCGACGGAAGAATCCGTGCGGGCGCAGGCGCTGAAATGAGTGGCGCGATGTGGACTCAATATTCGAAGCGTCCACTGCGATGCAGCTATGAAGGGATGCGTCTGCACCCCTGAAGGATGATCCGTGTCGGTCGGCCTACGGATTTCCTGGTTGTCGTCCACAGGTGAAATCACTGCGGGAAACGCATGTAGCTGGGACCTGCACCCCGAGGGATGCGGGCCCCAGCTAAAAGTATGCGACAGTCAGCGTCAGGCGAGAACGATGTTCTCGGCCGTCGGGCCCTTCTGGCCCTGCGCGATGTCGAAGTTCACCT
>NZ_BAABCQ010000196.1:0-13359 GCF_039539045.1 Streptomyces marokkonensis | reverse complement strand
CGGTTCGACAGCCGGGTTGTAGGAAGTACGAAAAGCGAAGTGCGACGTACTGAGAACGTGCTTGGAACGTGTGCAGAGCCGCGGGGCACCCGGCCGTGAGCGGTTCACCACGGGCGCCGGTCAGCACCGGGTCGGCGCCCGGTGCTCGTCCGCGTGCGGGCCGGCCGGAGGGCTTACCCGGCGGGCGTGTCGGCGCGGACCGGTTCGGCTCCTTGCGCCAGGAGGTGGCCCGCATCCATGCGTCCCGTCAGAGCTTGAAGAGACAGTGAAGCCAGGGCGTGTCGAATTCTCCGGTTTGCCCCCATGGGTGCCTCGCCTTGTGCGATGTATTGACAACCGATTTCAAAGGTCTTACTTTTTCCGCCACCTGAGAGCGCTCTCAGCCGGGCTCTCCGACTCTCCCCACAAGGTTCCGCCGCGGCTCCAGGGCATCCGCCCCGGGCTGTCGCGACCGCCGCCGACGAGCCCGTCCCTCACGACGACACGAGGTGCACTCCATGCCAACTCCCCGATCACGGCCGGCTGCCGCGGTGGTCCTGGCCGCCGCGCTGGCGGCCGTGGGCATCGGCCCGGCCGCGAGTCCGGCGGCCGCCGCCACCGTCCCCGTAGGAGCCGGGAGCTATTCCGACACCCGGCCGCCGGGCACGACCGGCCCCACGACCAACACCGGCGCGCCGGTCACCCCGAAGGTCACGCAGGCCGCCAAGGACAGACCCGTGCCCACCAACGACTGGTGGTCCTCCCTCGCCTTCCAGCGCTACGGCGACAACCCGTACTCCACGCCCATGTACGGCCACCCGCTCACGTACCAGGCCGTCTCCGGCGGACTGGAGGTCGGCTACCCGACCAGCCCCGCCGTCGTGGGCGAGGGCCGCCAGTACGAGTACGCGCACAAGCGCGACCTCACCCTCGGCCTGAGCGGACTCAACTCGCCGGACACCAAGGCCGATGCCTGGTCCGACTGGACGGTCACCCCGTACTGGTCCGACGGCACCCGGACCCTGCGGACCACCATCGGCCACGGCATGCCCTTCGTCTACGCCCAGGGCTCCGGCGGCAGCGCCCGGATCACCACCGCGGCCACGCCGACCGTCTTCTCCGACCAGGGCAACGTCGTCGGCATCACGGTCGGCGGCCACCACTACGCCCTCTTCGCGCCGACCGGCAGCGACTGGAACATCTCCGGCACCACGATCACCGCCGGGCTCGGCGCCAAGGACTACTTCTCCCTCGCCGTACTGCCGTCCACCGACGCGCTCGCGACCTTCCGCACGTACGCGTTCAGCTTCGTCACCGGATCGCAGGTCGACTGGAGCACCTCCGACGGCATGGTCGGCGCCACGTACAAGCTGACCACCGAGGCCAAGGAGGGCACCGAACGCGGCACCCTCCAGGCCCTCTACCGGCACCAGTGGCTGAACACCACCGACACCCTCACGCCGTACACCTACGTCTCTCCCCGCGGCACCATGAAGGTCCGGGAGAGCGCCTCCTTCACCACCCGTCAGAAGGCCTCCCCGGTCCTGCCCGCGCTGCCGAAGACCAACGCGGTCGACACGTCCCGGCTGCGTACCCACCTGACCGAGGTCGCCAACTCCTCCGACCCGTTCTCCGGGGCGACGGACACCTACTGGACCGGCAAGGCGCTGGGCAAGCTCGCCCAACTGGTGCCGCTCGCCGACCAGATCGGTGAGACTGCGGTCCGCGACAAACTCGTCGGCCTGCTCAAGGGCCGCCTGCAGGAGTGGTTCACCGCGGGCGGGGCGAGCGAGTTCTCGTACGACAAGGACTGGAAGACCCTCACCGGCTACCCCGCCTCCTACGGCAGCGACGCCGAGCTCAACGACCACCACTTCCACTACGGCTACTACGTGTACGCCGCCGCGATCGTCGCCCAGTACGACGCCTCCTGGGCCGCGGACTCCGCCTGGGGCGGCATGGTCAAGACCCTGGTCCGCGATACCGCCAACCCGAGCCGCACCGACAGCGCCTTCCCGTTCCTGCGCGGCTTCGACGTCTACGCCGGACACAGCTGGGCCTCCGGCCACCAGGGCTTCGCCGCCGGCAACAACCAGGAGTCCTCCTCGGAGTCCACCAACCTCAGCGCGGCGCTGGTCCTGTGGGGCTCGGCCACCGGCAACACCGAACTGCGGGACCTCGGCAGCTACCTGCTCGCCACCGAGGGGGAGGCGATCGCCCAGTACTGGTTCGACGCCGACCAGCAGGTCTTCCCCGGCTCCTTCACCCACGACACGGTCGGCATGGTGTGGGGCAGCGGCGGGGCGTACTCCACCTGGTGGACCGCCAACCCGGAGGAGATCCACGGCATCAACGTCCTGCCCGTGACCGCGGGCGGCTCCCCGCACCTGGCCGGACACAAGGACGCGATCCGGCGCAACATCGCGGAGATGGAGCGCGAGAACGGCGGGCCCGCCGTCGAATGGCGCGACATCCTCTGGGAGTTCCAGTCGCTGGCCGACCCGGCCGGCGCGAAGGCGAAGTGGGACGCCGGCCACGCCGGGTACACCCCGGAGCAGGGCGAGTCCAAGGCACACACGTACCACTGGATCACCACCCTGGACGCGCTCGGCGCCCCCGACCCCTCGGTCACCGGCGACCTGCCCACGTCCGCGGTGTTCACCAAGGACGGCACCCGCACCTACGCCGCCCACAACCACGGCTCCACGGCCCGCACGGTCACCTTCTCCGACGGCAAGACGCTCACCGTGCCCGCGCGTTCCACCGCGACCGGGACCGGAACCGACACCGGCGGCCCGGACCCGGACCCCGAGCCGCCCACCGGCAACACCTTCCAGCTCCGCTCCGGCGGCGCCCTCACCACGGCCACCGGCGGCACGACCGCCAGCGACACCATCCCCTCGGCCGAGGGCCGCAACCACGACGGCACCCCGAACAAGCCCCTCGTCTACGAGGCCAAGGGCGTCAACGCCACCCTCAAGGCCGGCGCGTCCACCACGTTCCGCCTCCCGGTGGACGCCCGCACCGCCGTCGGCCTCGGCCAGCAGGCCCGCATCAGCTACGACCTCACCGGCGACGGCACCTTCGACCGGACCGAGACGTACCGGTACTTCGCCACCGACCCGGTCACCGGCTGGGAGGAGTACGACCAGACCCGCGGCCTGAAGGCCGCGACCGGCACCCTCGGAAACCTGGACGGGGGGACGGTACGGCTGGAGGTCTGGAGCGCGATCGGCAACGGGAGCGCGCTGCTGCGCACCGGCGGCGACACGTCCACGGTGGTCATTCCCTACGACTGACGCACCCGGCGGCCTCCGGCGGGTGACGGCGGCGGATGCGGGGCTCCGGCCCCGCACCCGCCGTTCGCCGTTCGTCGTTCGGGCCGAGCGCCCGTCAGTTCCGAGTGCCCGTCAGGCCGAGGCCCGGCACACCAGCGTCGTCCGGGTGATCACGGAAGCGGGTACCTCCTCGCCGGGCGCGTCCAGCAGACGCATCAGCAGCTTGACCATGATCCGGCCCATGCCCTCGATGTCCTGGCGGACCGTGGTGAGCGCCGGCTCCGCGGCCCGGACCACGGAGGCCATGTCGTCGAAGCCGACCACCGCGACGTCCTCGGGCACCCGCATCTTTCGCTCGCGCAGCGTGCGCAGCGCGCCCAGGGCCATCGTGTCGTTGGAGGCGAAGACCGCGTCGGTCCCGGGACACCGGTCGAGCAGCTCGCCCATCGCGTGCGCCCCGCTCTCCTCGGTGAAGTCGCCCTCGCACAGCAGCAGCGGATCGGCGTCGACCAGGACGTCGCGGTAACCGTGGATCCGGTCCATCGCCGAGGTCTGGTCGCGCGGCCCGGAGATGTGCGCGATGTGCCTGCGGCCCAGGCCGACCAGATGACGCACCGCGTCCCGGGCACCGCCGCGGTTGTCGCAGTCCACCAGCGGAATGCCCAGGTGCTCGCTGCCCGCCGGCCGGCCCCCGAGCACCGCCGGCACCCCGGTCCGGGCGATCAGGGACGGCAGCCGGTCGTCGTGCAGGGAGAAGGCGAGCGCGCCGTCGACGTGCCCGCCCCCCAGATAGCGCGCGATCCGTTCGTGGTCCTCGGGACCCTCTGCCCACAGCAGCACCAGCTGCGTGTCGTGGGCGGTCAGCTCCCGGCTGATCCCCCGTACGTGCTGTTTGAAGAACGGATCGGCGAACACCCGGAACTCGGGCTCCGCGATGATCACCGCGACCGCGCCGGTCCGCCGGGTGACCAGGGTGCGGGCCGCGTGGTTGGGCACGTAGTCCAGTTCCTCGACCGCCCGGCGCACCTTGTCGGCCAGCGCGGGCCGCACTCCCGCGCCTCCGTTGACGACCCGGGAGGCCGTCGCACGGGAGACGCCGGCGCGCGCCGCGACGGCTTCCAGCGTGGGACGGGCCCTCACGGTCTGCTCCGACACGGTGGGCGCTCCTTTTATGTGCGTCTGCTCATGTGCGTCTGCGATGGATCTGGCGACTGCTCTGCTGTTCTGCCATGAATCCGTGTGCCCCACAATAGACGCGAGCGACGGCGCTGAGAGCGCTTCCACGACGAGCCGTGTAGGCACCGGACTCGTCCAAACGTTCACCCACGTGTCGTCCCCTTGGCGCGTCGGACCACCGAACACCACCAAGCGTGCAACTTGCGTCACACCGTCACTACGCACTCGCGCACTCCGGCCATTCGGGCCGAAAGGGCTCCCTTTCCCGCGCATCGACGTACCCGGACCCTGGCGGGAAGGGAAAGCGCGCGGGCAGTGTCGAGGGGAGCCGCGATGTCCGAACCGCTCTACGTTCCCGTCCTGCCGGTCCGGCAGCACGCCCGGATGGCCTACGAACGCCTCCGGCCCGACATACAGGCGGCGGTCGCCCCGCTCTGGAACCTCCCAGCGTATCCGGGGACGACCTCGGCACAACTCAAGAGGGCCCACTGGCGGAAGGAACTGCACCGGGTGAGAGGCGTGCACCGGCGCTGGCCGTGCTGGATCGACGCCCCGTTCGCCGAGGCCGCGCAGGTATCGGCACTCGCCGCGATCCTGGCCGAGTACAGCGCCCTCAACCGTCTGCTCCGCCCGGTGACCGGTCCCGAGCGGAGCGAGGCCCAGCAGACGGCCGCGGTGGAGACCGCACGCCGCTGCGGCTGCGGACTCGGTGTCCGTGTCCGGATGCCGGGGGAGTGGGACGGAGGAGTCACCGGGGCCGTCGGCGCGCTGCTGGCACGGGTCGACCGGGAGGTACCCGTCGATCTGCTGCTGGACCTGGGTGCCGTCCTGCCCGGCCGCCCCGACGCGGGGAAAGAGGCGCTGCGCGCTCTGGACGCTCTGGTGGCACTGGCCGACGACTGGCGGACCGTCGCCGTGCTCGGTGGGGCGTTCCCCCACGTCACCGACGACATGATGCGGTTCGGTGAGCCGCACGACGAGCCCCGTGCCGACTGGGACATGTGGCACGAGGTACGGGCGGGTCACCGGGAACGCCTCTCGCGGCTGAGATACGGCGACTACGGAGTGCAGCCTGCCGCAGCCCTGGCGGCGGAGCCGGGGGGCGGGGGCCCGCCCTGGGGCGTCCTCCGCTACACCGCCGAGCGCTCGTTCGTGCTGTGCAAGGTGTGGAACGGGGGGCCGGACCGTACGACGGACATCCGGGCCGCCGCCCGCCGGATCCGTGACCTGCCCGATTTCCGCAACGCGGTCGCGAGCGCCGGGGAGACCTGGTTGCGGGACTGCGCGGACGGGCCCGCGACGGACAGCGAGGGCACCGGCACCCACACCCAGTGGCTCTGGGCAGGAAACGTCCAGCACATGACGTACGTCGTCCGATCCCTGCCCGGCACCTGAACCGGACCTCGGCGGAAGTGTCCCCAGTCTCCTGGCTCAGCCGAACAGCGGCGCCGCAGCCTCATCGCCCGACATGATCCGCCGGCCGGAACCCGCACCGTGCGGCTGGTGGACGCGCTCCGGCCGGCACGGTGGCCGCTCATCCGCGAGGGGTGAGCGCTGAGCGGTCAGCGCTTGAAGTCCATCTCCTCGATTCGGGTTTGCACCGTCCGGCCGCTTTCCCACGCGTTGGCGCCCGGTGCCACCTCCGGCATGGGGATGTCCGCCCGGTTCTCGCGCTTGCCCGAGGTGGAGAGACCGAGGCTGTCGTCCCGGGCCTGGATCATCTCGTCCGACGCCTGCCCGTCTGCGGTGAAGCCCATCATGAGCTGAGGGATGCCGTACGGGAAGTCGTCGCGGTCGTACTGCCACGTGTGGAACGTCTTCCCGTACGTGGTCACGAGGTCCTCGAAGTAGGCGTGCTCAGCCAGGTCCGGAATGCCGGGGGCGGTGAGGATGCCGGACTTGACCTCGTAGTGGTGGCTGTGCCAGAGCCGTTTCTCGTCCTCGGGCAGGCCGCGGAAGCGTTCCTCACTGATGATGTACTCGATGCCGATCAGACGGGCGTCGGGTGCGTTGCGGTCGAAGATCACGCACTGGTGCAGGTCGTGCTGGAGATGAATGCAGAAGTGCGTGGCCTCCACCTGCCGGCCCATGTCGTCGGCGTACATGTGGAAGCCGTTGAGGTAGGTGCTCATCGCGTCGAGGGGATACTTCGACTGCATGGCACCGGCCGCCAGGTCGAGTGCCCGGTGCTTGAGCGGATGCCCCTTCCCGACCTTGCTGATCGTGGCCACTTTGCGGCCGAACAGGAGACCGGCCGCAGCCGTCACTCCTGCCGCGACACCGATACTGACGGCCGCGGCCGGCCCCCGGCCGGAGCTGCGCGAGCGGTGCGTGCCCCTGGTGAGTGTCATGGGCGCCGAGTCCCCCGTGCCGGTCGAGCGTAACGGGCCGCGCACCGATGCTCCGAAACGACGTCGATTCGGCGCGGCCCCTCGCCGAGCCGCCCTCGGCGTGCGGCGTTGAGCCCGCCGAAGCCGATCCGGCTCATGGTGGCGCCCGGATCTGCGAGGTCGGGTCGCGCCGACACGGCATCCGTCCAGCACCCGACTCGTGCTCGGCTGCTCCCTGGTCACGGCCCTCGGCCATGACGCCTGCGGTCGGTGCAAGGACCTGAACTTACCGGGCGGAACAGGCCCCCCGCCGCAGGCGGCGAATGCCACGAGCGCACCGCCGAGACCGTCAGGGGGTGCGGAAGCCTTGGAAGGTGACCTGCCTGCGGGTCTTGAAACCGAGCCGCTCGTACAGCGCGAGCGCGCCGGTGTTCGCCTCGGCCACATGCAGGAAGGGGCGTTCGCCCCGGGCCAGGACGCGGGCGGTGAGCGCACCGACGAGGCGGGCGGCGTGTCCTTGCCCGCGTGCGTCGGGAGCGGTGCAGACGGCGCTGATCTCGGTCCACCCCGGAGGGCGCAGGCGTTCTCCGGCCATCGCCACCAGGGTGCCGTCCACTCGGACACCCAGGTAGGTGCCGAGTTCGCGGGTGCGGGGCCAGAAGGGGCCCGGCTGGGTTCGCGCGATGAGGGCGAGCATCTCGGGCACGCTGTCCGCGTCCAGTTCGACCACGCGGGCGTCGGACTCGGAGCCCGGTCGGTCGGGGAGGCCGTCACCGGGCCAGATCATCTGACGGCCTTCGAGGCGGAAGACCGGCTCCCAGTCCGAGGGAGGGATGGCCGGGCAACTGAACATGTCGGCGAAGGCGCCGGGACCGAGCAGTTCAACGAGGTCGGCCCAGTCCTTCGCGTCCGGGTCGGTGGACACGGCGGAGAAGGTCGCCACGTCCGTGAGGTAGGTGGCGGCCCGGCCGAGCCGGCGCGCGAGATGCGCGTGTCGATGGCCGAGCGACTGACCTACCGGGTCGTCGAGTACCGGGTCGGCGTCGTTCATCCTCGCGGTGTTCCCTTCCCTGCGGGCGTGACGGTCCGCCGCCCGGGGGCAGTTCCGTCAGGGCTCCGGGCGCGGCACTTTCGACGTACACGCGAGCCCCGCCTCGGATGCTCAGGGATCGGCGCCGCGACCTTCGGCCCCAATCCGACGCGTCGTACGAGCCTGCGCCCAGTCTTCCATCCGCAGCGGCGGCCGTGGCCGGCGCCCCTGCTGGCCGAAGCTGTCGGTCCGCGATCTGCGCACACTTGTGCGCCTTGGCATGCGGACGCAGCGCGAACCCTTGAGACTGCGAAAAGGCCCTGCCGCCCTTGATCGGGCGGCAGGGCTCACGCTTGACGTACGACCGTCAGGCCTCCCCGACGAACCCCGCCCATGCCTCACGCGAGACACGGACGATCTGACCGGCCTCGGACTTGGAGTCTCGAACGTGTACAACTTCCTTACCGGCCGCGACCTCGACGCACTGGCCGCCCTCGGTGTCGCTGTAGCTGCTCTTGAACCAGGTGAGTTTGGACTCGGCGGTGTTCATAGCTCTCCCAGCAACTTCTCGATGAACTGCGAGGACTCCCGCGGACTGAGAGCCTGCGATCGGATGATCCCATAACGTGCGGCAGCGAGAACCGTCTGTTCAGGGTCGGCTACGAGTGAGCTGATTGCGTGCGCCTCGGAGTAGACGAACTTATTGCCGTCCTTCCGAGTGACGATGGTGAACGGCCCGTTCACGCCCGCGTTGTCCTCGCAGTCGAGCGGCATGATCTGGATCTCGACGTTCCGCTTCTGTCCGATCAGAAGGAGGTACTCCAGCTGGCCGCGTAGTACGCCTGTGCCGCCGTAGCGGTGGCGCAACACCGCCTCGGTCATTACGAACCCCAGTAGTGGCGCGGGCTGCCGGTCGAAGATGTCCTGCCGTGCCAGCCGCGCGGTCACCCGCTGATCGATCGTCTCTGGGGTCAGAGGCGGGCGCCTCATGCCAAGCAGAGAACGCATGTACTCCTCGGTTTGGAGCAGGCCGTTGACGATCAACGCGTCGTACATGAGCAGCTCGATGCACTCCTTCTCCAGAGTTGCCATCCCCTGGAAGCGGACCGGATACTGAGCCCGCTCCACCTGCTCCTTCCACACCGTCAGCAACCCGCCCGCGTCCAGGACCTCGTCGGCGCGCTCGATGGTCCTGGGCGAGGGGATCCGCCGCCCCTGTTCGTACGACGCGACCGTGGACGCCGAATAACCGATCCGCCGCCCGAACTCCTCCCGCTCCAACCCCGCCCGTACCCGCAGCGTCTTCATCGTCTGCCCGAACGCGACGACCACGGCCTGGCCGGACGTGTCTGCCGTCGCCTGACCCGCGTCGTCCGCCACCACGGTGTCGGCCCCCTCGCGTGCAACCTCGGTCATCGCTACCGCCTCCCTGCCCCAACGCCGCCCCGGCGACCTCGTCACGCCGCGCACCGCGTACCCGTACCGCCACAACGCGTACAACGGGCCGCGTCGGTGCGTCACCACTGGTCACGCTACGCGACCGACGGCACCGTCGTCGGCATGACGAGCCAACTCCCCAGCCCCATCAGCGCCTCCCGGCCCACCCCTCCCAGCGACGTCTTGAACCACATTTTCGAGATGCGTTTCACCTCCACTCCACGGGGTGCCCGCCTCGCCCGTCGGCTGGCCGCACACCGGTTGGACGCCTGGGGAATGGCGTACGGCACCGACCCGCACGAGGAGATCGTGCTGATCGTCGGTGAGCTGACCGCCAACGCGGTACGACACGGCCACGTCCCCAGCCGGGACTTCCATCTGCTCCTGCACGCGAGCGAACCCGCCCGCACGGTCAGGATCGAGGTCACCGACACCCGTACTGAATGCACACCACCCGAACCGGACGCGCTGACCGCTCCCGACCCACAGGACACCAGCGGCCGAGGGTTGCTGCTGGTCGCGGGTCTCGCCACCCGCTGGGGTTGGCACCTCCGGCCTGGAGGTTCGGGCAAGACGGTCTGGGCGGAGTGCGTGTTCGCGGCGAGATGACCGCCGCGACTACTCTCCGTTCGCCCACCTCACCCCCCAATGCCCCCCTCTACCGTCAGGTCATGCGAACCTTCCTCGCCGCCAAGGAGCGACTCGCAGTGCATCTGAGGCCGGAGGACGTGTGCGCAGCCCTGCACGCGGCGAGCCGGCCCGCCGACCCGGATGCGGTGACCGATGCGCGTCCCCCGGCCGCGGCGGGCGCGTAATTCCGCGCGTACCGACTGACACTCCCTCGTCACGCGCGTCCTCGTGCACCACCTCGCCCGGTACCGGGACGCCGGCCTGCCTGACGACTCCGAAAGGTGACTGCGCCGTTTCGTCGAGCGAGGCAGCCGCCTCCGTGGGGTAGCGAGAGGTGACCGCTGGGTGACCGGCTGTGTGAGGGCGCGCACAGGGCTCACGTCACACGGGGCCGGGGTTAGTAGACGCCCGACGGCCGCTCGCCCGCGTGGTCGCCGCCCGTCCGGGCGAGTCGCGCGGCCGGTCTGCGAAGCGGCGTAGTAGGTCACACACTTGTCGCGGCGCCGGAGCGTTCCGCAGTGTGTTCGGCGTACCGGGGAGCCGAGCGCCGGGACCGGAACGGGAAGAGCCCGTCCGTGATCCAGACACCGGCCCTGATGACGCGAAGCCGCGTCCAACGCGGACACCGCGTCGCCGACCCCCCGTCGGCCTCCCCATCACGTTCCCGAATGGAGAGGTACACCCGTGCACACCATCATGCGCCGCCCCAACATCCGCAAGTCCGCCGTTGCCTCCGTCGCCGCTGCGGGCGCCGCCGCCGTCACCCTCGCCCTCGCCCCGAGCCCGGCACACGCCGCCGAGCCGGCCAAGGCTTCCACCGCGCAGCCCCAGGCCCAGACCGACAAGGTCGAGGCCATCGTCAAGGCCGGCGAGAAGAAGCACGGCGACGACCTCGACGGCTGGATCCGCACCGCCCTGGACGTCATGGACGCCAAGAACATCCCGGGCACCTACGACGGCCTGCACCGCAACATCATGCGCGAGTCGTCCGGCAACCCGAACGCGCAGAACAACTGGGACGTCAACGCCCAGAACGGCATCCCCTCGAAGGGCCTGCTCCAGACGATCCAGCCCACCTTCGACACCTACCACGTCAAGGGCACGAAGGACTCCATCACCGACCCGGTCGCCAACATCGTCGCCGCCTCCAACTACGCGGCCGACAAGTACGGCTCCATGGACAACGTCGACTCCGCCTACTGACCGGCGGACCCACCGACCGCCTGAGCCCCCGGGACAACCGGTCCCGCGCGGAGACCGGCGGGGCCCAGGCAGCACGGCGGGGCCGGAGGCACGACACGTCCCTCCGGCCCCGCCCGCGTCGCACCACCCATCACGTGTGCAGTGCCGGGCAATCCGTCCCTCAGCCCCTGTGCCCGGCAGACTCCTGACTCGGCCCAAAAGTCCCTGAGAAGTCCCACAGGCGAAACCGAATCCCCTCCTGGCCCGCATAAGTGCAGGTCAAGAGAGGGGGAACGGCGTTGATTCTGACGGCTCTCAGATGTCCCGGAAGATCTCGATCTGCGCCCCGATCGAGTTCAGCCGCTCCGCCAGGTCCTCGTAACCCCGGTTGATGACGTACACGTTGCGGAGCACGGACGTGCCCTCGGCGGCCATCATCGCCAGCAGGACCACCACGGCGGGGCGCAGGGCCGGGGGGCACATCATCTCGGCGGCGCGCCAGCGGGTGGGGCCCTCGACCAGGACGCGGTGGGGGTCCAGGAGCTGGAGGCGGCCGCCGAGGCGGTTGAGGTCGGTCAGGTAGATGGCGCGGTTGTCGTAGACCCAGTCGTGGATGAGGGTCTGGCCCTGTGCCGAGGCCGCGATGGCCGCGAAGAAGGGGACGTTGTCGATGTTCAGGCCCGGGAAGGGCATGGGGTGGATCTTGTCGATCGGTGCTTCGAGCTTGGAGGGGCGGACGGTGAGGTCCACCAGGCGGGTGCGGCCGTTGTCGGCGAAGTACTCCGGGGTGCGGTCGTGGTCGAGGCCCATCTCCTCCAGGACCGCCAGCTCGATCTCCAGGAACTCGATGGGGACGCGGCGGACCGTCAGCTCCGACTCGGTGACCACGGCCGCGGCGAGCAGGCTCATCGCCTCTACCGGGTCCTCGGAGGGGGAGTAGTCCACGTCGGCGTCGATGACCGGCATGCCGTGCACGGTGAGGGTGGTGGTGCCGATGCCTTCGACGCGCACGCCGAGGGCCTCCAGGAAGAAGCAGAGGTCCTGGACCATGTAGTTGGAGGAGGCGTTGCGGATGACGGTGACGCCGTCGTGGCGGGCGGCGGCGAGGAGCGCGTTCTCGGTGACGGTGTCGCCCCGCTCGGTCAGCACGATCGGGCGGTCCGGGCGCACCTGACGGTCGACCACCGCGTGGTAGTGACCCTCGGTCGCGGCGACGTCCAGGCCGAAGCGGCGCAGCGCGATCATGTGCGGCTCGATGGTGCGGGTGCCGAGGTCGCAGCCGCCGGCGTAGGGCAGCCGGAAGCGGTCCATGCGGTGCAGCAGCGGGCCGAGGAACATGATGATCGAGCGGGTGCGGACGGCCGCCTCGGCGTCGATGGCCTCCATGTCCAGCTCGGCCGGCGGCACGATCTCCAGGTCGGTGCCGTCGTTGATCCAGCGGGTGCGTACGCCGATGGAGTTCAGCACCTCCAGGAGGCGGTAGACCTCCTCGATGCGGGCCACGCGGCGCAGCACCGTGCGTCCCTTGTTGAGCAGTGAGGCGCACAGCAGGGCCACGCAGGCGTTCTTGCTGGTCTTGACGTCGATGGCGCCGGAGAGGCGCCGGCCGCCGACCACACGCAGGTGCATCGGACCCGAGTAGCCGAGAGAGACGATCTCGCTGTCCAGCGCTTCGCCGATGCGGGCGATCATCTCAAGGCTGATGTTCTGGTTGCCGCGCTCGATGCGGTTGACGGCGCTCTGGCTGGTGCCGAGCGCCTCCGCGAGCTGTGACTGTGTCCAGCCCCGGTGCTGCCGGGCGTCACGGATGAGCTTGCCGATGCGTACGAGGTAGTCGTCTGCCATGAGATTGAGGCTATCTCAGATATGAGATGGCGCCTCTCGGGGGGTCCGTCAGGGTGAGGGGATGTCAACGCCGCCTCAATGATGCCTGGTCGAGCGGGTGCGCCGCCATCCGAAAGGTCCGGGCAAATCCATCGATGTCGTACGGCGTCCCGTGCTGCTGCGGGTGTGGCGTGGGCCGTTCCCGCCGCCGGTGGTGACGGACCAGGAACGTTTGTTGATGTTCAGCCGTACTCCAGGGAGGATCCGGAAGCTCTTGCGGAACGTGAGGGGCATCGTGCTCCTTCCGGGTCGCGCCGGGTGTTCCCGGCGGACATCGGATACCCCCGTTCGGCGTACTGATGGCCGCACGGGTCACTCGGGGAGGGTTCGGGGTGGGGTGTACGCCACAGCACGCCACACCGCGCCCGGGCATGACCAGCTCGCCCCCATGTACTAGAGTTATCTCGACATCGAGATATCTGCCGAGGCGCAC
>NZ_BAABCQ010000195.1:0-13489 GCF_039539045.1 Streptomyces marokkonensis | reverse complement strand
CCGGATCAGGACCCGGATCAGGACCCGGATCAGGACCCGGATCAGGACCCGGATCAGGACCCGGATCGGGGTGCGGTCCGGGCGGCGGCCGGCCTGCCTCGCGGCGGCGGCGATCGCGGTGGCGGCGTTCCTGGCCGCTGGTCCCGGTGTCGCCGTCGGCGAACCGGTCACCACCCCGACATCCCCGGCATCCCCGGCGCCCCCGCCCGCCCCCGGAGCCGCCGCGGGAGCAGCCCCGGGAGCCGCCGGAGGGTCCACTCCCGCGTTCGGCGCGTACCTGGACTACGGCACCCGCGGTGTGACCCGGATGGCGCGGCTCAGCCACTGGCTGGGCGGCGCCGATCTGCGCGTCGGCCACACCTATCTGCCCGGCGACCGCTGGAGCAACATCGAGGGGGCCCCCGGCTTCCTCGACGTGTGGGCCGACTGGCGCACCAGCGAGCCCGACCGGATGCTCGTCCTCAACGTGCCCATGATGGAGCGCAACGAGAAGGGCGTCGACGACGACGAGGTGCGCGAGTTGCTGCGCCAGGGCGCCACCGGGCGTTTCGATCACCACTTCAGGGCCCTCGCCGAACGGTTGGTCGAACTGAACGTGCCGGACACGGTCCTGGTGCTCGGCTGGGAGATGAACGGCATCACGTACACCCATCGCTGCGGGCCGGACCCGGAGGCCTGGAAGACGTACTGGAACAGGATCGTCACCACCATGCGCGCGGTGCCCGGTCAGAAGTTCCGGTTCGATTTCACCCCGAGCCGCGGCAGGGACGCCATTCCCTGGACGCGGTGTTATCCGGGGGACGCCACGGTCGACATCATCGGCATGGACTCGTACGACCAGCCGCGCGGAATGACCTTCGACGAACAGGTGAGGGAACCGTACGGACTCCAGGCGCACGTGAATTTCGCCAAGGCCCACGGAAAGCCCATCTCCTATCCGGAATGGGGTCTCTTCCGCAACGGCGACAACGCCGAGTACATGCGGCGCATGCTCGCCTGGATGGACGAGCACAAACCCGTGTACAACACGGTCACCGACTACTGCCCGCACGGCGTCTGGCAGTGCGACGACAACCCCCGCTCCACGGCGGTCTACCGGTCCGTGCTCTTCGGACGCACCGATGAGCCGGACCCGGCGGCGACCGGGAAGCCGGCCACGCCCACCGTGCCCACCGCACCGCTCGTGCCCACCGCACCGCCCGTGCCCACCGCCCCGGCCGTGCCCGCGGTGCCGGCCACCGCGACCGAGCCGTCGGCGGACTGCTCGCCGCTGGAGCTCGGCGACTGGGTCGAGTACTGGCTCGGCGGGAAGCTCTGCACGCGCCTCGACTGGTTCTCGCGCGGCGAGTAGCCGCTCGCCGGGGCCGGGGCCGGGGCCGGGGCCGGGGCCGGGGCCGGGGCCGGGGCGGTGGCGGCGGCGGCGGTGGCGGTGGTGGCGGTGGTGGGGCCGGTCATGTTCTGCCGCCACCGTCGGGCTCCTTCCGTTCCTGCCGGCGATGCAGCAGTTCCTTGCCCCGCCGGCGTGCGGCGACGTCGCACAGGGCCGCCGCCAGCAGCGGGGTCGTGCGCCGGCGGGCCAGCAGCAGCCGCTGGTTCCACGCCGGCTCCGGGCGCCAGTGGTGCTTGTACGGCTCGTTGCCCCGCAGCAGGCTCAGCGTGCCGCGCTCCGGGGCGCGGGCGTGCTCGGCGCACGCCGCCAACAGCATCACCGCCACGTCCGCCTTGCGCTCCCGCAGCCGGGGATGAGCGCCGTACAGGTAGCCGCCCGCCAGCCGCCGGGACAGCAGCGTCACGTCCACGGCCACCACCTCGTCGTCCATCCGGAACTCGGTCACCACCGCGTCCCCGGAACGCACCATCGGCCCCACCGCCCGCACCAGGTGCTCGCGGAACCGGGGGCGCAGGTGCTCGCCGGTCACCTTCCGTCCCTGCCACTGCAGCCGGTGCAGCTCCAGCAGCCGGCTCAGCGCCGCGTCCACCTCTCCGGGGAGGACGGCCCGGCTCCCCACTCCGAGCGCCTCCAGCCTGCGCAGCTTGGCGCGCGCCCGCTGCTGGGCCTTGGCCGAGGGCAGCCGGGCGACCAGCTCGTCCATGGGGGCCGCGGGCAGCTCCAGGCAGAGTGAGCCGGACACCCGGTACCGGGGTCCGTGCCAGCGGTCGTAGACACGTTCGGCGGCGGAGCCCGGCCGTACCTCGCGCAGGTCGATCAGCGCGGTGCGGGCCGCCGCCGACAGTCCTTCGGTGAGCGCGGCCACCGCGCCCTCCCCGCGTTCGTCGTCCAGCAGGACGTCCGCGTAGTCGGAGATCGCCCCGCCCAGCGGCACCAGCGCCGGCACCGGACCCCGGACGAGCGTCAGGGGCGCGGCGGCGACCAGTTCGCGGCCGTCACGGGCCAGCAGCAGCCGCAGCCGGCCACGCCCGCCGTACGACCGCCACCACGAGTGCAGCCAGGCGTGGCTCTGGAACGGGGTCGCGGCGGCGCACCGGCGGTACAGCCGCCCCCACTCCGGGGCCAGCTCGGCGAAGCCGTGCTCGTCGGTGACCAGCTCGGTCGTGTAGGTCGCCGGGGCCGGGGCCGGGGCCGGGGCCGGGGACAGGAACGGGGAGGGGGACGGGGACGGCGCCGGGTGCGCGTCCGGATACGTCTTCGGACGTGGCATCGGGTACGGGGTCGGAGACGTCGTCGCAGACGCCGGCGGGTACGTCACAGCTGTCCGCGCACATCGGCCGCCGAGGCGGGTCCGGGTACGGCGGCCGGCCCCGCCGCCGTGCGGCCGGGCTCCCGCGCGGACCGGCGCGGCCGGGCCAGCAGCGCCAGCCCGCCCAGCAGACCGCCCGCGCTCGCGCCCACCAGCCCCGTCACGGTGGACGAGGCCGAGGACGCCTCGGAGGGCTTGGTGGCGCGCGCGAAGTGGCGCAGTTCGACGTGGGTGTCGTCGGCGGAGGTCTCCGCGTGCCGGGTCAGTGCGCGGGAGACCGCGTTGGCCATGTCGGCGGCCTCCTCCGGGCGGGAAGAGGTGGCCCTCACCGAGACCATCGGCGCGTCCGGCGAGGTCGCCGTGCGGACGCTCTCCTCCAGCGTCGCCACCGGCACGCCCGCCCACATCTGGGCGTCCCCGAGCACCGCGAGCTGCGTGGCGACCCGGCCGTAGGCCTGTGCGAAGCCCAGCGCGGAGGCCGGGTCGGACTCGTCGGTGGGGACGGCGACGACGTAACTGGTCGCCGTGTACTGCGGGGTGGTGACCAGGCCGTAGCCCGCTCCGAGCAGTCCGCCGGTGAGGGCGGCGGACGCGAGGATGGCCCAGGACGGAAGGGCCCGGGGCCCGGACCGGCTCCCGTCCCGGGGGCGCGTCCGGTGCCGGGGCCGGACGCGGCGCAGGGCGGCGCGCGCGCGGCCCGGCCGGGTGGGCCGGTCGGCGGCGGGGTTCGCGGCCGCCGGTTCGGGGGCCGGGGGCCGGGTGAGGGACTCGGTCATGCGGAGCTCACTCCCTGGGATACCGGGGACAACGGGCGGGTGAGGGCGGTCGAGTACACGTCCATCAGCTGGGCGGCACTGCGGGTGACGCAGTAGTGGCGGGCGGCCTCGGGCACGGTGCGCGGGCCGGGGCCCGGACCGGCGGACGCCCGGACCTCGGCGAGGGCGCGGGCGAAGTCCTCGTCGCCGCCCGTGACACGCCGGGCCGTGGGAGCGGCGTCCGGGGGCAGGTCCTCGACGGCCGGGCAGGAGGCGTAGAGCACCGGCAGCCCGGAGGCGAGGCCCTCCACGGCCGCCAGGCCGAAGGCCTCCTCCGGCGACGGCGAGGCGAGCACGTCCATCGCGGAGGCGAGCGACGGCAGGTCGGGGCCCAGGGAGCCGTCGGTGACGTAGGGGCGTTCGCCGGTGAGCAGGACTCGGTCGGCGACTTCGGCCTCGTGGGCGGTGCGGCGCAGGAGGTGCTCCTCGGGTCCGCCGCCGACCAGCAGCAGCCAGCAGTCGTCCGGGAGGCGGGCCAGGGCCCGGACCAGGACGTCGAACCGCTTGCCCGCGGTCAGCCGGCCGATGCCGCCGACGACGTACGCGCCGTCCGGCAGACCGAGGCGGCGGCGGGTGCGCAGGCGGGCGACGGGGTCGAAGCGGAAGCGGTCCAGGTCGATGCCGTTGGGGACGACCTCGATGCGGGGCGCGGGCACACCCCAGCGCCGCAGCCGGTCGGCGACGGTGGGGGAGACGGCGACCGTGGCGCTGCCCAGCCGCTCCCCGGCCAGATACAGGGCGCGGACGCCCCGAGTGAGCGGGCGACCCTCCAGCTGGGAGTCGCCGAGGGAGTGCTCGGTGGCGACGACGGCGCGGACACCGGCCAGGCGCGCGGCGAGCCGGCCGTAGAGGCAGGCGCGGTAGAGGTGGGTGTGCACGAGGTCGTAGCCGCCGGTACGGATGAGCCGGGTCAGGCGGGGCAGTACGCCGAGGTCGCGGTTGCCGGTCATGCCGAGGTGGACGACCTTGACGCCATCGGCCAGCAGCCCGTCGGCGACCGCCCCCGGGTTGGTGAGCGTCACGACGTCGCAGTCGACGGGGAGGTGACGCAGGAGCAGCCGCAGTTGCTGTTCCGCGCCGCCCACGCCGAGGCCGGTGATGATGTGCAGGGCCCTCACCTCACACCCCCGTGGCGGGACGGCGGCGCAGGCGGTGCAGCCGGGTCTTCAGCAGCAGGCGCACGGCGGTGTCCCGTTGGCCGACGTGCACGCGTGGCAGGGCATGCGGGCCGGTCAGCGGGCCGGGGGCGATCGCGCAGGCGTAGGTGTATCCGGCGGCCCGTACGGCGTCGGCGGCGCGGGCGTCGACCGTGCCGTACGGGTAGCAGAAGCCGGTGACCGGAGCACTGATCAACTCGGAGAGCAGTGCTCTGCTTTCGGAGGTCTCGGCCTTCAGTGCGGCATCGTCCGTCTTCGTCAGATCGACGTGGGTGAGCCCGTGCGAGCCGATCTCGACACCCTCCGCGGCGGCGTGCCGGATGCCGTCGGCGGTCAGCAGTGGCTTGCGCGGACCCAGGGGGTCCCACGCGTTGTCGCCGCCGAGCCGGCCCGGCAGCACGAAGAGGGTGGCCTCGCAGCCCCAGTGGCGCAGGCGGGGCAGCGCGTGCTCGACGAAGTCGGCGTACCCGTCGTCGAAGGTCAGCCCCACCAGACCGCGGCCCTCGCCCCGGGCCCGCGCGGCCAGCAACTCGGCGACCGACACCCCGCGCAACCCGCGCCGCCGCAGCCAGCCGAGCTGCGCGTCCAGCCGGTCGGGCGTGACCGTGAGGCGGTAGGGGTCGTCCGTGCGGTCACCGACGGAGTGGTACATGGCCACCCAGGGGGTGGTGGCCGGGCGTGCGCGGTCTTCGGGGCCTGAGTGAACTCCGGTGCGGGTGCGGGTGCGGACGCCGGTGTGCGTGAGGTCGCCGGCGTGCGGCGTGCGGGCGTCAACGGCATCTGCGGAAGAGGGAGCGTAAGCGGGATCGGAAGCGGCAGCGGGGGTTGGGGTTGGGGTTGGGGTTGGGGAGTGTGCGGGGACGGAAGCTGAAGCGGCCATGCGGGAGCCTTCGTGTGACGGAGCGGACGAGATCGAGGGCCGGCGCGACGCCTTGGACGCGCAGGACCCGGCCGAGCAGGACAAAGACACCGACGACGGTCGCCGCACCGGCGGCGAGGGGGACGGCGAGGGGAACGGCAGGGGAGAGGACAGGGGAGGCGACGGGGGAGGCGGCGAGCACGGCGGACCGGTCCGCGGCCAGGGCTCCCGCGACGGACGCCACGCCGGCCGCCACCACCGGCCGGCCCAGGTCGCCCAGTACGCGCCGGACGCGGACCGGGACGCTGCGCGGGCCCATCCCGGCGAGCAGGAGGGCGGCGGTGACGGTGATGCCGGCGGCGTTGGCGGCGGCGATGCCGCACACGCCCCACGGGCCGACCGCCCAGGTGCCGGTACCGGCGGTGACGGCGAGGCCGACGGCCATCGCGCCGAGCGGGTACCAGCTGGCACGGCCCGCCGAGAAGTAGGAGCGGGCCAGCGCGCCCACCACGGTCTGGCCGAGCAGCCCGAGGGCGTACACGCGCATGACGCTCGCGGTCGCCGCCGTGTCGGCCGCCGTGAAGGCGCCGCGCTGGAAGAGGAGTCCGGCCATCTGCGGCGCGCAGGCGACGACCGTGGCCGCGCCCAGCAGCACCAGGCAGGCCGCCAGCGCCACATCCCGCTCGACGCGGTCGCGGGCCCGCTCGGTGTCGCCGTCGGCCATGGCCCGGGCCACCACGGGGAAGGTGACCGTGCACAGCATCAGCGACAGCGTCATAGGGATCTGGGCCACCTTCTGCGCGTAGTTCAGGTGCGAGATGGCGCCGGAGGGGAGCCCGGAGGCGAGGAAGCGCTCGACGAGGACCTGGGACTGGCGGCACAGCGCGAAGAGCAGGACGGTGGTGAACAGGGCGAGGGCCAGGGGGCGTGCGTGGTCCTCGCCGACCGACGGCCGCCCGCCGTCGTCCCGGCGGCGCAACTGCCGCAGCAGCGACGGCAGCTGCGCCGCCACCATCAGGAAGCCGCCCGCCGCGACCCCGACCGCCGCGGAGCGCACCCCCCAGCGGTCGCCGAGCAGGTACATCGCGGTGATGATGGCGGTGTTGTAGGCGACGTAGATCGCCGCGGGCGCGAGGAACCGGCGGTGCGCCCGCAGGGCGGCGCTGCAGTACCCGGCCAGCCCGAAGCTCACGACGCAGGTGGCGGTGAGCCGGGTGCAGTCCACGGCGAGGCCGTGGTCGGGCAACCCCGGAGCCAGGGCCCGCACCAACTGCGGGGCGCCTACGACGATCAGCGCGCCGACCGCGACGAAGGCCGGCGCCAGCCGGGGCAGGGTCGAGGCGACCAGTTCACGGACCGGGTCGCCGGTGGTGCCCCGTGCGCGGCGGGCCAGAGCCAGGCTGAACATGGGGACCAGCGCGAAGGCCAGCCCGTCCTCGATCAGCAGCGTCGCCGAGAACTCCGGCACCGTCCACGCCACCAGGAAGGCGTCCGTCTCGCTGCCGGCCCCGAACAACCGGGCCAGCGCCTGGTCCCGCGCCAGCCCGAGTACCGACCCGGCCACCGACAGCACGGCGGTGACCAGCGCGGCCCGGGCGAGGAAGCCACCTGAGGAACGGGCCTCGGCCGCCGTCGAGGGGTCGGTCGCCGTATCCCTATCCGTATCCGTATCCGTATCCGTATCCGTGTCCGTGTCCGTGTCCGGCCCGACGGTCCGGGCCGGCGGGGCGGAAGCCTCGCCCGCCGCACGGATCGGGGTCGCCTTCACCGGACGGGTCCCTCCGCCGAGCCGGAACAGGGCCCGGCCCCGGCCCCGGCCCCGGGCACGGACTCGGTAGCGACACCGGAGCCGGCACCGGACTCAGCCTCGGCGCCGGACTCAGCCTCAGCCTTGGTACCGGTACCGGTACCGGTAAGCGCACCGTCCCCAGCCCCGTCCCCGAGTGCCCACCACGCCGCCAGCCCGAAGCACACCGCAGTCAGTACGGTCGAGGGCCCGCCGATGTCGGCGTACGCGAAGTCGGTCAGCTGCCACACCAGCAGCCCGCAGGCGACCAGAGCGCAGTCCGCGCGGTCCGGCCCGGGCCCGCCCCGCGAACGCCGGACCGAACGGAGTTCGCGCAGCCCCAGTGCGAGCAGCGCCAGCCAGCTCCCCGCCAGCGCGAGCAGCCCGATCAGCCCCTGCTCGGCCAGGACCAGCAGGTACATGTTGTGCGGGGAGAGCAGCGGCTGCTTGAGGTATCCGGCACCGGCGCCGTCGGTCTCGCTCCCCGAGGACAGCGCCAACGAGGCGTGCCCGTCCCGGTGCTCGGGGAAGCCTTTCAGACCTACGCCGGTCAGCGGCCGTTCGCGCCACATGCCGGCCGCCGCCGCCCACATCGTGTAACGGTCGGTCACCGACTGGTCGGGCGAGTCGGTGACCCGCGTGATACTGCCGACCCGCTCCTGGAGCATCGCCGTACCGATCCCGAACCCGCCCACCAGCACCACCCCCGCCGCGACCACGGCCGCCCCCACCGCCAGCGCCCGGCGCACCCCGGCGAGCAGCAACTGCGCCGCGCACGTCACCGCCGTGGCGATCCACGCCCCGCGGCTGAACGACAGGGCGAGAGGCAGCAGCAGGGCGAGCACGCACCCGGCGGCGAACAGCCGGTGCCGCACCGGCGTCCGGCCCAGCGCCAGACCGACCGCGCAGACCAGCCCCAGGGAGACCACGGTCGCCATCCCCATCACGTCCTGCGCCCCGAAGGTGCCCACGGCCCGGACCTGCTCGCCCTGGTAGGAGGCGCCGGTCGCGGTGACGTACTGGTGGACGCCGACCGCCCCCTGCCACACCGCCAGCCCCACCATCGACCAGGCGAGCAGCCGTACGTCGTCCCGGCCGCGGATCAGCAGCAGTACGGCGGCGGGCACGAGGACGAAGACCTGGAGATAGCGGCCGAGCCCGGTGAGCCCGGCCCCCGGCGACACCGCGCCCATGGCGGCCACGGCCAGTCCGAACACGGGCAGACCCAGCACCACGGCCGCCGTTCGGGACAGGGGGCGCCGTCGATCCCGTACCAGGCGCAGGGCGCAGTACAGCACCACCAGAGCGGAGACCGCGTCGGCCGGGTGCGCGCCGCCCCCGCCGTCCGGTGCGACCGGCAGGGCGAGCAGCGCGACGACCGCGACCACGGCCAGCACGGGCGGCAGCCGCCGCACGCGCGCGGCGGACCACGGGGGCAGGGTCTGGGACACCTCGCTCAGCTCCCGGTGGGGCGCACGAGCGCGACGGCCGTGCGCAGCAGGATGCAGACGTCCTGCCACAGCGACCAGTCGTCGATGTAGGCGTTGTCGAAGCGGGCCCGGTCCTCGATGGAGGTGTCGCCGCGCAGCCCGTTGATCTGGGCCAGGCCCGTGATGCCGGCCGGCATCCGGTGGCGGGCGGCGTAGCCGGGGTGGGTCCGGCTGAACTGCGCCACGAAGTAGGGCCGTTCGGGGCGCGGGCCGACGAGGCTCATGTCGCCCCGGAAGACGTTCCACAGCTGGAGCAGTTCGTCGAGGGACGTGCGGCGCAGGAAGCGGCAGAACCACGGCATCCGCCGCTCGTCCGCCACACTCCACCGGGTCGCCGACTCGTGCTCGTCGGCAGGGCGGTGGGTGCGGAACTTCAGCAGCGTGAACGGCCTGCCGTCCTTGCCGACGCGCTCCTGCCGGAAGAGTACGCCGGGGCCACCGACGGCTCTCAGCAGCGTGGCGCAGGCCAGCAGCAACGGGCTCAGCAGCACCAGCAGCGCCCCGGAAACCGTCACGTCCAGCACCCGCTTGCCGGCGCCGCCGGACCGCCCCGCCACCGGCTCCGGACGCCGGCAGGGGAACCCGGCGAGCCGGTCCCGGCCGCCCGAGCCCGGGGGAGCGACGGGGGAGCCCGCGTCGACGGGGGAGCCCGCGTCGACGGGGGTGTCCGCGTCGAGCTCCCACACCACGCAGCCGGACTCGGCCAGCGCCCGCAGCAGCGGCCCCTGCCGGGTCCGTACGGAGGGGTCGACGGTCAGTACGTCCCGCACGCCGTTCTGCACGACCGCCCGACGCACCTCCTCTCCCGTGGTCAGCGCGGGCAGTCCGGTGGTGCCGCCCGGGTCGTCGTCGGTGACGATGCCGACGGGGCGCACCCCGCAGTCCGGGTGGCGCAGCACCGCCGAGGCCACGCGCCGCGCGGTCGCGGCGGGGCCGACGACGAGGGCCGCGCGCGGGTGGTTCAGCAGCGCGGCGCGCCGCCGCCGGTGTACGAGGCCCCGGCCGGCGCAGCCCGTCGACGCGTGCAGCAGGAAGCCGAGGAGCAGCGTGCGGACGGACAGCGCGTGCGGCGGGGCGTGCGCCGCGACGAGCGCCGCCAGCGCCAGCCAGAGCACCGCGATCCGGGAGCACAGGGCGGGCAGGTCGTCCAGCACCCCCGGCAGCCACCGGCGGGGGCGCGGACGCAGCAGCAGCGCGGCGGCGACCAGCAGGGCGGCGAGCAGCGGTTGGTGCGGGGCGCCGGTCAGGACCAGCGAGCCCGGCAGCACGGCGGCCGCGCCGTCCGCGACGAGCAGCGGCAGCGGGGAGACCTGCCTCGCGGAGACGAGTCCTGCGGAGTCCCATCCCGCGGAGTCCGGTCCCGCGGAGTCCGGCCGTGGGGAGTCCGGCCGTGGGGCGGGGCGCCCGGTGGGGGACCCGGGACCCGTGGTGCCGGCGCGCGGCGCCAGCACCGAGACGGGAAAGGACGAGCCGAGGTCGTGCGGCTGGCCGGCGGGGTTGGGGACGGTGCTTTCCGCGGTCACGGGTGCGTGGACTCCCTGTACTCGATGGGCACGACGGACGACCGGCCCACGGCTGCCGTCCAGTCGCCGGAGGGGTGGGGCTCCGCGGGTGCCGGCCGGTGGCCGGGGAGGGGGCGCGGTCCGGCCGGCCGCCCGTGGTGAGGAAGGAGGGTGCGGTACACCGCCGCGACGGCGCCGGCCGTGAGCCGAACGTCGTGCGTGGAGCGGACGTGCGCACGCCCCCGGAGGCCGAGCGACGCACGCAGTGGAGCGTCGAGCAGCAGTCCGGTGATGACATCGGCCAGCGCCGTGGGGTCCTCCGGCGGTACCAGGCAGTGCCGCGCGAGAGCGGGCGGCAGGCCCTCGCGTGCGCCGTCCACGTCGGTCACCACCACGGGCCGTCCGCAGGCCATCGCCTCCAGTGGGGCCAGCGCCATGCCTTCCCAGCGCGAGGGCAGGACGACCAGGTCGGCGGATCGGTACCAGGGGGTGGCGTCGGCGACGGCGCCCACGAAGACCACGGACGCCGGGACGTGCTGGGCGTGCTGGGCGTGCTGGGCGTGCTGGGCGTGCGTACGGTGCGTGCCGTGCGCACCGGAGCGGCGCCGGGCCAGTATGGCGCCGCCGAGAAATCCGTACGCCGAGGCACACGCGGTGAGCCGGGTGTGCTCCGGGCCGTCGCCGACCAGTACCAGCCGAGCACCTGGCACGCGCGCGAGGACCGACTCCCAGGCAGCCAGCAGGACGTCCTGCCCCTTCTGCCGGCACAGCCGTCCCACGCAGACCACCAGCGGCGTGCGAGGGCCGGCGCCGGCCCGCAGCCGTACTGTGGCCGCGTTCTCCGCGTTCTCGGCGGTCTCCATGCCGTCCCGGTCCCCGACGGTGTCGGCGTCGCCGAAGCGGTCGAGGTCGATGCCGTTCGGGATCACCGCCCACCGCGCGCGGACCCCGGCCCGCGTCCCCCGCCGCCGCTCCGCCTCGCTCACGCACACCGTGCGCGCCGCCCACCGTGCCCCCCACCGCTCCCAGCCCAGCGCGAGGGCCGCGGCAGGCCCCCCGACGGCCTCGAACGACCAGGCGTGCGGCTGGAACACGGTCGGAACACGTCCTCGTACGGCGAGCCGTCCGGCGAGACCGGCCTTCGCGCTGTGCGCGTGCACCAGGTCGGGCCGTACGTCCGCGATCAAGCGCGCGAGCCGGCGTACCTCCGGCACCAGCGCGGGACCCGGTGACCGCGTCGCCGGCCAGTGCCGCACGTCCGCACCCAGCGAGCGGAGTTCGCCCGCGAGGGCCCCGCCTGGACAGGCGACCGTGACATGCAGCCCGGCGGCGAGCTGAGCCCGCGTCAGGTCCGTCACGACCCGGGCGACCCCGCCGTCGACCGGCTGGGTGACGTGGAGAACCCTTGGCGGGGAGTCGGTCGGTGGCAGGTGCATACGCGTTTCCTCGCTCGCTCACGGAAAATGCTCGGGACGGGCGGGAGAACGTCTCACCGCAGGGCGCCGGCCCGACGCGGCGGCGCATGCCGCGTCCCGCTGGGAAACGAGCCGGAAGACCCTGCGGGCCACCACCGCGTTCGGAGCTCCCGGAGAGTGCCCTTGGCCGATGTCCCGCAGTGGTGCACAGGGATGCGTCGGATGGTGTGGGACTCTAGCGGCTACCTGTACCAATCCGATGAAACCGGGCAAGTGTGTTGGATTGGTGAAGGCCGCACGCCCGTGGGACCACTCGTTCGGCGGCACAACTCGTGTGGGTGCCACGCGTTGACACTGAGCCGGGCGCCCGCCCGGATGTTTGTGTCAATCCCAAGGAGTACCTCTCCATGTCGCGTATCGCGAAGGGCCTGGCCCTGACCTCCGTCGCCGCCGCCGCGGCGGCGGGCACCGCCGGTGTCGCCGCCGCCGACAGCGGCGCGCAGGCCGTCGCCGCCCATTCCCCGGGTGTCCTGTCCGGCAACGTGGTGCAGGTTCCGGTCCACGTCCCGGTCAACGTCTGCGGCAACACGGTCGACATCGTCGGCCTGCTGAACCCGGCGTTCGGCAACGAGTGCGAGAACGACTGACGTCCGCTCGAAAGCACCGCACCGGCCGCCCGTGCCGCGGTTCCTCTCCGCGAACGGGCGGCCGGCGCGCGTCGTCGTACGGACGGTTGCCGCACGGACGGCGGTGTGCTGCCCCGAATGGGGGGTCTGCGTGCCGACACGGTGTTCGGACCTTGACAAGGCGTCTCACCAGGTAGGACGCCGGTGCGGGAAAAGGCAGGGGTATGCGCCGGGTCACCGCTCGGTTGCAGAGCGCCATGGGCGCTTCCACGGTGGGCACAAGATCCGACGCACCACCGAAAGGAACCCCCATGCGTCTGCCCGCACGGCGAATCGCCACCTCCGCTCTCTGCGCCGGCCTGCTGATCGGCCTTTCCGGTCCGGCGGTGATGGCGGCCGATGGCGGATCGGCCAGGGAACGCACGCACGCGGCGTCCCACGCACCCCTGCCCGACGCCGCGGAACTGCAGAACCAGGTCGGCAGTCTGGCCGGCCTGGGCGGAGTGCTCACGCCGGTCACCGACCTGCTCAGCGCCGTACTCGAGGCCGACAACGGCCGCTTGTCCACCGAGGAGGCGGACAAGCTCGCCGCCGCCGCCAAGGACGCCCTCGCCAAGGCCGACGCCGCCGACGCCGCCGACGCCGAAGAGGCGGTGACCGCGCCGGGCACAACCAGCCCCGACGCGACCACTCCCGGCACGACCACCCCCAGCACCACGACGCCCGGCACGAGCACCCCGGTAAAGCCGCCGGTCGTGACCGCACCGGAGGCCGAGACGCCGGTCACGCTGCCGGCACCCGTCGTGGCGCAGAGCGCCGACGGCACCACGGCCGCGACCGCGGCGGCGGCCGACCTGGCCGCCGCCGCGCAAGCCGCTCTGCAGGTGCGGATCGACGCCCTGGTCAAGGCCACCACCTCCGGTACCGCCGGGCAGGTGAGCCCGGCCGTCGGGGACGTGGTGACCGGCGTGGTCAACGTCGTCGCCGCCACACTGGTCGGCGGCGGGCTGCCTGCCGCCGACCTGGCCGGGCTGCCCGCGCTGCCGAGCACGCCGGAAGCCGCCACGCCGGAAGCCGCCACGCCGGCGAACCCGTCCTGACGCCCCACGCGTGCCGGGCCGTCGCGCCATCCCTTCCGGG
>NZ_BAABCQ010000194.1:0-13683 GCF_039539045.1 Streptomyces marokkonensis | reverse complement strand
GTAAGCTTCATGAAATGTGTCCCTGCTGTCGCCCCGCACCGAACAGGGCGGTTAATGTGAGCGCTCTGGTGCGCCCGGCAGTGAGGTTCTGCCCAAGGCCGCGCACCGACTGAGCGAGACCGGGCGCCTTGAGGGGAAGGTGCCGCGTGGCCCCGACGGAGGATTCGGACAACCGTGGACGCGCAAGGCCGTGGGCGGGCGGAGAACATCGACCCCGCAGACCAATGGGTACTCAATCCGGACACCGGCGAATACGAACTGCGACTGACCCCTTCCGCACCGCAGTCGCCGACGGTTCCGGGGCCCCGCCGTGCCGCACGCGGCGGGTCGCGCGGCCGCGGCGCGCAGGCACCGGCGTCCGCACCGTCGACCGCCCCGGGCCGTGAGGTCCCGCCCCAGCGGCGGCGCCGTTCGGTACCCGAGGAGCCGCCGCCCGGCCGTCGCGGGCGCCGGCCGGCGAAGAGGAAGTCGAAGGGCAAGAAGGTCCTGCTGTGGACCGGCGGCACCATGGCGTTCGTCGTCCTCGCCGTCGGCACGGCCGGATACCTCTATCTGGAGCACCTCAACGACAACATCAAGTCCGTCGCCGACGACGGCGCGAGCACCGGTGGCTTCCAGAAGGACAAGGCGATCAACATCCTGCTGATCGGCACGGACAAGCGCACCGGTGACGGCAACGAGGGCTACGGCGACACGGGCAGCGCGGGCCACGCCGACACCACGATCCTGCTGCACGTGGCCAAGGACCGCTCCAACGCCACCGCGCTCAGCATCCCCCGCGACCTGATCGTCGACATCCCCGACTGCCCGACCACCCAGGAGGACGGGTCCAAGAAGGTCATCCAGGGCTCCACCGGTGTCCGTTTCAACAGGAGCCTCGGCCAGAGCGGCCGTACGCCCAGCTGCACCATGCGCACCGTCACCGAGCTGACCGGGGTCACGCCCGACAACTTCATGGTGGCCGACTTCAACGCGGTCAAGACGCTCACCACGGCGGTCGACGGAGTCGAGGTGTGCCTGGCGAAGGCCATCGACGACCCGGACTCGCACCTGAACCTGCCCAAGGGCCCGCACACGATCGAGGGCGAGCAGGCGCTGGCCTTCGTACGCACCCGGCACTCCGTGGGCTTCGGTGGCGACCTGAGCCGCATCGAGATCCAGCAGCAGTTCCTCAGTTCGCTGATGCGCAAGCTCAAGTCCAACGACACGCTCACCAGTCCGTCGAAGATGGTGAAGCTGGCCGAGGCGGCGACCGAGGCGCTGACCGTCGACTCCAAGCTGGACAGCATTGGCAAGCTGAAGGACCTCGGGCTGGAGTTGGGCAAGCTCAACACCAAGAACCTGACCTTCGCCACGGTGCCGGTGGTCGACAACCCTGCCGAGAAGGTCAAGGCGACGGTCGTACTCCAGGAGGAGCCGGCCCAGCAGGTCTTCGACATGATCAAGAACGACGTCTCCTTCACCGAGGTCAAGAAGAAGGAGTCGGAGAAGGAGAAGAAGGAGAAGGCCGCGGTCGCCGCCCGCCTCGAGGGCGAGAAGTCCGAGCCCTCCGAGATCCGCGTCCGCGTACTCAACGGCGGCGCCTCCGGCGGCAGCGCCCAGCGGGAGCTGGCCTACCTCCAGACCAAGGCCGGCGTCACCAAGTCCGAGAACGCCGGCAACGCCCCGGCCGAGATCGCCAGAACCACCCTCGAATACGCCCCCGACCAGGCCGACCAGGCCCGCGCCCTCGCCGAGATCCTCGGCCTGTCCGGCGCCGCCATGAAACCCGGCGAGAGCGTCACCAACGCCCAGGGCCTGCCCACCATGACCCTCACCCTCGGCAAGGACTTCAAGGGCGCGGGAGTCAAACTCGACGCCGCCTCCGCAAAGGCGCCCGACGAGGCCCGGAAGTCCACGGCGGACAAGGTCGAGTGCGCGAAGTGACCTGAGGAGCCCCGAGCGCGTCTGACGGTACGACCGCCCGCGGTACGACTGTCATCTGTCATCGGTATGTCCGCCCATCGGGACGCCCATCAACGGTCCGGCCGGTTACGGCCGGGACGGCAGTAATCCGTCGGGACGTCCGTACAGCCAACACGAGGGCCCGTACGTCCAACTGTGCGAACAGGTCGCGTGCAGAGGCGCGTTCGCAGCCCGGGGGGGAGAGGGACATGACGCAGAGCAGTGTGCACGGGGAGGGAACACCATCGGGCGCCGTCCGGCACGCCCGCGGCGGCAGGGGCGCCAGGGAAGGCGGGTCCCGGGAGAGGGGCGGCGCGGACACGGGCGGACAGGGAGGCCCGGGCGGGCCCGGGGGCGGGGACGGCGGGCGATCCGGACGGCGACGCCCAGGGCGGCGGCACCGTGTGCTCCGCTGGTCCGCGACGACCCTCTCGGTCCTGGTACTCGGCACGGCCGGCACCGGATACCTCTACTACGAGCACCTGAACGGCAACATCGAGAAGGGCGAGCGCAGCAGCGGCGACTCCAAGGCGCGCCGGACCGAACCGAACGCGGCCGGGCAGACGCCCCTGAACATCCTGCTGATCGGCTCCGACAGCCGCGCCTCCGACGCCAACGTGGCGCTGGGAGGCAGCAGGGACACCCGCGACGAACCGCCGCGGGGCGACGTGCAGATGCTCGTCCACCTGTCGGCCGACCGCAAGAACGCCTCCGTCGTCAGCATCCCGCGCGACACCCGGGTCGACATACCCGAGTGCACCGACCCGGAGACCGGCAGGACCTACCCCGCGACCAATGCGATCATCACCAACTCGCTGGGCCGCGGCGGCGCCGGCTGCACCCTGGCCACCTGGGAGAACCTCACCGGGGTCTACATCGACCACTGGATGACGATCGATTTCGCGGGCGTGGTGTCGATGGCGGACGCCGTCGGCGGGGTCGAGGTCTGCGTGAACCAGAACGTGTGGGACCGCCCGCTCCCCGGCGTGCCCGGCGGCTCCGGCCTGAAGATGACCGCCGGCCCGAAGAAGGTGCGGGGCGAGCAGGCGCTCCAGTGGCTGCGCACCCGGCACGCCTGGGGCAGCGACGTGCTGCGGGCCCAGGCGCAGCACATGTACATGAACTCGATGATCCGCACCCTGAAGGGGCAGAACGTCTTCACCGACACCGGCAGGCTGATGGGCCTGGCGGACGCCGCGACGAAGTCCCTGGGGGTCTCCGAGGAGATCGGCACGGTCAAGAAGCTCTTCGACCTGGGCATGCAGCTCAAGACAGTACCCACCGACCGCATCACCATGACGACGATACCCACCGTCCAGGACCACCAGAACGAGAACCACCTGCTCCTGGACGGCGCCGACGCGGAGCGGATGTGGGCGATGCTGCGCGACGACGTGCCCTACGACGACGAGGGCGCCACGGACTCCGCCACCGGAAAGGACGCGGGGAAGGAAACGGGGAAGGGGGCAGGAGAGGACACCGACCGGAAGCCTCCCGGGGACTCCCCCGCCGTCGACTCCGAGATAGGCGTCCTCGTCCAGAACGCCACCCGCTCCGCCACGCTCGGTGCGGTCGGCGGCCGTGCGGGGGCGCTCGCCCAGGCGCTGGTGGAGAAGGGCTTCGACAGGGCGGCCAAGGACACCTCGGCCACGCTCTCCGAGGTAAGGACCGTGGTCCGTTATCCGAGCGGCGAGTTGGCGGGCGACGCCCGGCGCGTCGCCGAGGTGCTGGGAATTCCGGCGAGCGCGGTACGCAAGTCGACGGACGTGTCCGGGATCACGCTCGTGGTGGGAGCCGACTGGCGCTCGGGCACGTCCTATCCGGAACAGAAGAGGCCCGAGGCCGGAAACCTGCCGGAGAACAGCAACGCCCTCAACGGCTCGGACACCGACGAGTGCATGAACGTGTACAAGCCCTACCGATGGTAGGCCTTCCTGAGAATAGGAGGAATTGCCCTGTTGTAGGGGCGTCGAATTGTCACCTGTGTCGTTCGACGCTGAACTGGGCCGATAGTGTGAGCGCTCCAGTGCCCCCGCCGCGAGGTCCGCCCTGGCGTCGTGCACATGTTGACCCTTTATCGTGCGCCTTCCAGGGAAGGTGCCGCGTTGGCGCCGCCGGAGGATTGGGAGACCGTGGACGCGCAAGGACGTGGGCGGGCCGACAACGTCGATCCCGCAGACCAGTGGGTACTGAATCCGCGCACCGGTGAATACGAACTGCGACTGTCCCCTTCCGCACCGCAGTCGCCCGTCCCGGGCCCCCGCAGGAGCGCCCGCCGGTCAGGCGACGCCAGGGATTCCTCCGCCGCCGCCGACAACGGCAGCGCCGGCACGGCACGTCGCCGTACGGCCGCGCCCGGCCGCGAGGTCCCGCCCCAGCGACGGCGCCGGCCGGTGCCCGACGAGACGGTGCCGGGGCGGCGCGGGCGCCGCCGGCCGGAGAAGAAGAAGTCGAAGGGCGGCAAGGCCCTGCTGTGGGCCGGCGGCAGCACGGCGTTCGTGGTCCTCGTGGCCGGTGTCGGCGGCTACGTCTACCTCAAGCACCTCGAGGGCAACGTCACGACGACGGACGTCGGCAGCGCCGGCAGCAGCAGTTTCAAGAAGGACGAGGCCTTCAACATCCTCATCATCGGCACCGACAAGCGCACCGGCGCCGGCAACGAGGGCTACGGCGACGCGGGCAGCGTCGGCCACGCCGACACCACGATCCTGCTGCACGTGGCCAAGGACCGCTCCAACGCCACCGCGCTCAGCATCCCCCGCGACATGATCGTCGACATCCCCGACTGCGAGACCACGCAGGAGGACGGAACGAAGACGGTCGTCCCCGGGGAGCAGGGCGTCCGCTTCAACAGGAGCCTCGGCGAGGGCGGCCGGAACGCGGGCTGCACCATGCGCACGGTGAAGGAGGCGACCGGCATCCAGCCGCACCACTTCATGATGGCCGACTTCAACGCGGTCAAGACGCTGACCACCGCCGTCGACGGGGTCGAGGTCTGCGTGGAGAAGGCCGTCGACGACAAGAAGTCCAAACTCAAGCTGCCCGCGGGCGAGTCCGTCGTCAAGGGCGAGCAGGCCCTCGCGTTCGTCCGTACCCGGCACGCCTTCGGCAACGAGGGCGACCTGGACCGCATCGAGGTGCAGCAGCAGTTCCTGGGCTCGCTCATGCGGAAGATGTCCTCGAGCGACACCCTCACCAGCCCCACCAAGCTGGTGAAGCTGGCCGAGGCCGCGACCGAGGCCCTGACCGTGGACAAGCCCATCGGCAACGTGGGCACGCTCAAGGACATCGCTCTGGAGCTGAAGAAGGTGCCGACGAAGAACATCACGTTCACCACGGTGCCGGTGGTCGACAACCCCGCCGAGAAGGTCAAGGCGACGGTCGTGGCGAACGAGGCGAAGGCGCCCCAGGTCTTCGACATGATCGCGAACGACATCTCCTTCACCGAGGTCAAGCAGAAGGAGAAGAAGGAGGCCGCGGCCGTCTCCGCCCGCCTCAAGGGCGAGAAGGCCGACCCCTCCGAGGTCCGCGTCCGCGTACTCAACGGCGGCGCTCCGGCCGGCAGCGCTCAGGCGGAACTGGCCTACCTCCAGACCGAGGCCGGCGTCGCCAAGTCCGAGAACGCCGGCAACGCCCCGGCCCAGATCGCCAGAACCACCCTCGAATACGCCCCCGACCAGGCCGACCAGGCCCGCGCCCTCGCCGAGATCCTCGGCCTGTCCGGCGCCGCCATGAAACCCGGCGAGAGCGTCACCAACGCCCAGGGCCTGCCCACCATGACCCTCACCCTCGGCAAGGACTTCAAGGGCTCCGGAGTCAAGCTCAACGCGAAATCGATCAAGACGCCGGACCTGGAGAAGTCCACGGCCGACCAGAAGCAGTGCGCCAGTTGACCTGACGGGCCTGACGTACGTCTCACAGGACGGTGACGGGCCCGCGGTCTTGGCGCGGGGGTGGGGAGGGACGCGGACATGACGCGGAGCAGTGTGCAGGGGGAGAACACTCGGAAGGGCGCATCGGACGCCCCCGGTCGTGCGGAGACCCCCGTCGCGAGAGCGGACGGGACAGAGGGCACAGAGGGGGCAGAAGGCGAGGCGGGCACCCCGGGCGCCACAAGCGCCGCGGGCACCCCGAGCACCGCGGGCACCGACGACGGCGACGGCGGTGCCGAGGCTGTCAGACGCCGGCCCCGCAGGGGGCGCCGTGCGCTGCGCTGGACCGCGGTGACACTCGCCGTACTCATAGTGGGCACGGCGAGCGCCGGATACCTCTACTACGAGCACCTCAACGACAACATCAAGAAGGTCCCGCTGAACCTGGGCGACAGCAAGGTCGCCCCGCCGACACCGAACGCCGCCGGGCAGACCCCGCTGAACATCCTCGTGATCGGCTCGGACGCGCGCGACAACGAGGAGAACCAGCAACTCGGCGGCGCCCGCGAAACGTTCGGCTCCACCCCGCTGGCGGACGTGCAGATGCTGGTGCACCTGTCCGCCGACCGCAGCAACATGTCGGTCGTCAGCATGCCGCGCGACACCCTCGTCGAGATACCCAGGTGCACCGACCCCGACGACGGCAAGGTCTACCCGGCGAGCGAGGGCCGGACGATGACCAACCAGAGCCTGGGACACGGCGGTCCCGGCTGCACGGTGGCCACCTGGCAGGAGCTGACCGGCATCCACATCGACCACTTCATGATGGTCGACTTCGCGGGCGTGGTGTCGATGGCCGACGCCGTCGGCGGCGTCCCGGTCTGTGTGGACGCCAACATCCACTCGCGCGACAGCCAGGGCCACGGCTCCGGCCTGAAGCTGGAGAAGGGCACGCACCCCATCAAGGGCGAACAGGCCCTCCAGTGGCTGCGCACCCGCTACGGCTTCGAGGACGGCAGCGACCTGGCGCGGGCAGAGGCCCAGCACATGTACCTGAACTCGATGGTCCGGACGCTGCGCGAGAACGCGACCCTGAGCAGCCCGAACAAGCTGCGCAGGCTGGCCGAGGAGGCCACCGGGGCACTCACGGTCGACCCGGGCCTCGACACCGTCAAGAAGCTGTACGACCTCAGCAACGAGCTGCGCGGGGTGAAGCCGGAGCGCATCACCATGACCACGATGCCCAACCGGTACGTGGGCGCCCGCGTCGAGCCGACCGAGGACGCGGAGCAGCTGTTCCGGCTGGTGCGGGAGGACATCGCACTGGACGGCAAGGACGCGAAGAAGACGCCCGACGACGAGCCGAAGGTCTCGGACGACCCGGCCGCCGCCGACGACGAGATCGCGGTCCAGGTCCGCAACGGCACCCGCACCGACCGTCTCGGTGTGGCCCGCGGACGTGCGACCACGGTCGCCGGGCTACTGGTGGAGCAGGGCTTCGCCAAAGCGGTCGCCGACTCCTCGGTACTGCTCAGCGAGGACCGTACGGTCGTCCGCTACCCGAGCGCCGACCTGGAGGGGGACGCGCGGCGCATAGCCAAGTCGCTGGAAATTCCGAAGAGTTCGGTGAGCAGGTCGACCGGTGTCTCGGGCGTCACGCTCGTCGTCGGCGCCGACTGGCGCGAGGGCACGGCGTACAAGGCGCCCGCGACGGACGACAAGACCCCGGAGTCGGCCGAGGCCCTCAACGGTGCGGACGAGGATGCCTGCATGCACGTGAACCCGGCGTTCACCTGGTCCTGACGGCCGTCAACGCGCGTCGGCGGCGTCCGTGTCCGGCTGGACCGCCGGGCGCCGCGAGGCGATGACCCGCCGGGCCAGCGACCGCGGGCTGGTCAGGAAGCCCCAGCCCCACGACATGTGCATGGTCGCCAGCGCCACCGGGATCTGCGCCCGCGCCCTGAGCCCCAGCCCCTTGCCGGCCGGGACCGAGCCGGCCACGATCGCGGCCAGGTAGCCGCCGGGGATCACGAAGCCCCACGGGGTCAGCGCCGCGCCGACCACGACGCCGGCCGCGATGGCGCACACGGCCGTCGGCGGGGCGAGGTAGCGCAGGTTGATGGAGCCGGAGTGGTAGCGGGCGACGACGTGCCGCCAGCGGCCGTAGTCCTTGTACTGCTTGGCCAGCGCCCGCACACTCGGCCGCGGCCGGTAGGACACCTTCAGCTCCGGCGAGAACCAGATCAGACCGCCGGCCTCGCGGATGCGGAAGTTCAGCTCCCAGTCCTGGGCGCGGATGAACTCCACGTTGTAGCCGTCCTGCCGCTCCAGCGCCTCGCGGCGGAAGACCCCCAGGAAGACCGTCTCGGCGGGGCCCGCCGAGCCGCCCGTGTGGAAGACCGCGTTGCCCACGCCGATCTTCGACGTCATCGCGGCGGCGACGGCGTCCTCCCAGGCGGTCTCGCCCTCGGCGTGCATGATGCCGCCGACGTTCTGCGCGCCGGTCTCCTCCAGCAGCCGTACGGCCGTGGCGATGTAGTTCGGCGACAGCATGCCGTGGCCGTCGACGCGGACGACGACCGGATGGCGCGAGGCCTTGATCGCGGCGTTCAGCGCGGCGGGTGTGCGGCCGGTGGGATTCGGCACGGTGTGTACGCGCGGATCCTCGGCGACGAGTTCTGCGGCGATCTCGTCCGTACGGTCCGTGGAAGGACCGAGGGCGATCACGACCTCCATCTCGCCGGCGTACTCCTGGGCGAGGATGGCACGGACTGAGCCGCGCAGATGCCGCTCCTCGTTGAGGACGGGCATGATCACGGAAACGGCGGGCGGCCGCACGTCGGACTTGGCGTTCATCGGTGCTCACGTTACCGCGAACGGGGGACAAGAGTGCGCGCCGCGGGGGTCGCTGCCCCGGGCAGCAGATCGTATGGGCCTACGGTGCTCACGGATCCCACGTCCGGCCGCTCGGCCCGTCCCCGCGGAGGTGCCACCTTGCCCACGCCGCCCCGCTCCCCCCGGGTCCCGGCCGCGTCCCCCCGTGGCGGCCCGCCGCCGCGGCCCGGCGGCGCTCGTCCGTCCCGCCGCCCGCCGAGGCCCCCCGTACGACGGAAAAGGCCGCGCTGGGCCGTGCGGGCGGTGACGGCGCTGTCGGTGGTGGTGCTGGCCTCCGCGGGAATCGGACACGCCGTGCTCTCCGGCCTCGACGCGGACATCTCGCGGGTCGACGCGTTCAAGGACATGAAGAACCGGCCGCGGGCGGGTGACGGCATGAACATCCTGCTGGTCGGCACCGACGGCCGCGACCGCGTCAGCGAGGAGGAGCGGCAGAAGTACCACCTCGGCGGCGCCCCCTGCCGCTGCACCGACACGGTCATGATCGTGCACATCTCGGAGGACCGGGAGCGCGCCAGCGTCGTCAGCCTGCCGCGCGACTCGTACGCCGAGACACCCGACCACACCGACCGCACGACCGGCGAGCACCACAAGGGGCACCCCCTCAAGCTGAACGCGGCCTACGCCGAGGGCGGCCCGCAACTGACCATCCGCACCGTCGAGAACATGACCCGCGTGAAGATCGACCACTATCTCGAGGTCGACTTCACCAGTTTCATGAAGACGGTGGACGTCCTCGGCGGCGTGGAGATCTGCACCGTCGAGCCGCTCAAGGACAGCCACACGGGACTCGACCTGCCGGCCGGCACCCACCGGCTGATGGGCGGGCAGGCGCTGCAGTACGTCCGCGCCCGCCACCTCGACGGGGCCTCGGACCTGAGCCGGATGAAACGCCAGCAGCGTTTCCTGGCCGCCCTGATCGACCGGGCGACCTCCTCCGGGCTGCTGCTGAACCCGCTCAAGTTCCGCGACGTCACCCAGGCGGTACTGGGCTCGGTGCGGGCCGACAAGGGCTTCGGCACCGACGAGCTGCTGGCACTCGGGCGGGCGATGCGGAACTTCTCGCCGTCCTCGTCCGAGTTCACCACCGTGCCCATCGAGCAGATGGGCCACGACGTGAAGGGCGTCGGCTCGACCCTGAAGTGGGATGCGGCCGAGTCCGAGCGGATCTTCGACGCCCTGCGTGAGGACAGGCGGCTGGCCGTGCCCAAGCCGAAGCCCGAGGGGCCGGCGCCGGTACGGGTCCCGGTGGACCCGAAGCAGGTGCGGGTCCAGGTGGAGAACGGCACGCGCACGCCCGGGCTCGGCAAGCGGGTGGACGACGCGCTGGCCGCGGCCGGGTTCCGCACCACCCGGGCCCCCCGCAACGCCGTCGACCGCGCGGTCGAGCGGACCGTCATCGCCTTCGACCCCCGCTGGGACCGTTCGGCGAAGTCGCTGGCCGCCGCCCTGCCGGGCAGCGAGCTGCGACCGGCCGAGGGCCAGGGTCCGACGCTGAGGGTGATCGCGGGCGCCGGCTTCGAGAAGGTCGTGAAGGTGAGGCCGGCGGACCCGCCGCAGGAGTCGGGCACCGTGGTGCGCGGCGACGAGGTGGTCTGCGGGAAGCGGTGACGGGCGCCGGGCCGGGCCCGCGCACCGGTGTCAGTTGCCCTTGACGGTGACCTTCTCGTCGTTCTTCAGCTGCTCCACCAGCTGCTTCACCTTGGCGTCGTCCCATCTGAGGTTTCCGCCGACGCTGCCCGAGACCGGCATGTTCATCGACGTGCCGTCACCGCCGCTGACGCTCTTCATCGCCCAGAACATGCCCGCCAGGTCGAACAGGCCCATGTCCTTGTCGACGATGAGGGAGTCCAGGCCGGCACCCATGGTCGGGTACAGCTTGAACGGGTTGAGGACGGTCGACGGGGTGGCCACCTGGCTCGCCAGCGCCGACAGGAACTTCTGCTGGTTCTTCGTACGGTCCAGGTCGGAGCCGGCCAGCGCGTAGCGGGTGCGGACGAAGGCGAGGGCGTCCTCGCCGTTCAGGGTCTGCTTGCCCTTCTTGAGGTCCGCGCCGGACTTGGGGTCCTTGATGTCCTGCGGGATGTCCATCTCGACGCCGCCGACCGCGTCCACGATGTTCGCGAAGCCGGCGAAGCCGATCTCCACGTAGTGGTCCAGGCGCAGCCCGGTGTTGTGCTCGATGGTGCGCACCAGCAGCTCGGGGCCGTCCTCCGCGTACGCGGCGTTCAGCTTCACGCGCCGGCCCGTGCCCTCGTACTTCTTGCCGGACTCGGAGCCGACGAAGCTCGGGATCTCCACGTCCGAGTCACGGGGCAGCGAGATCAGCGTCGACCCGTTGTCCCCGGTGTGCAGGATCATCATCGAGTCGGTGCGCTTGCCCTCGGCGGAGCCGGTGTGCAGGTCCTTCTTCTGCTCGGCGGTCATGCCCTCGCGGCTGTCGGAGCCGACGATCAGGTAGTTCGTGCCCTCACCGGCCCCGGGCCGTTCGATGACCTTGGACAGGTCGACCTCGTGGTTGAGCTTGGAGTCGGCCCAGAAGTAGGTGCCGACGGTGGTCACGACCAGCGCGGTCACCACCGTGATCGCGGTCCACTTGATCCTGCGCCGCCAGTCCGGCGCGGGACGGCCCGGACCGGGACCGCCGGGGCCGGGACCCGGTCCGGAGCCGCCCCGGCCGCCGGGGCTGCCGTACACCTGGCCGGTGTTGTAGCCGCTGTCGTACGTGTCCTGGCCGCCGTGGCCCCGGCCGTCGACGTAGGAGGGCTGCTGCGGCACCGAGCCGCCGTAGGGCGGCGCCGAAGGGCCCGGGCCGGGCGGGGGCGCCTGGCCGCGGCGGACCTGTCGCATCACGCGGGCGCTCTCGGGCCGCGCGCTCGCGCTGCCGCGTCCGTACCGGCCGCCGCGGTTGTCACCGGTCGATGCCTCGGGCCAATCAGTCATGCGCACCAGTGTGCAGGTCCGCGCCACGGGCCATAAGGGCCGTCGGAAAATAAGGTCAGCGCTGTTGCGAAGCTGACACAAATTACTCCGATGTCGTCCCGGCATAAGGTGGATGCCATGACAGACCAGGCAGAACAGGCCTCAGCCGGGCACTCGGCGACTCCGGAGATCCCGGGCAAGCCGACGTCGGCGTCCCGCACCACCCTCAGCCACATCATGACCCACAGCGACACCAACCTCCTGGGCACGGTGCACGGCGGAGTGATCATGAAGCTCGTCGACGACGCGGCGGGCGCCGTGGCCGGACGGCATTCCGGCGGCCCCGCCGTCACCGCGTCGATGGACGAGATGGCGTTCCTCGAGCCGGTTCGCGTCGGCGACCTCGTCCATGTGAAGGCCCAGGTGAACTGGACCGGCCGCAGCTCCATGGAGGTCGGCGTCCGGGTCCTGGCCGAACGCTGGAACGAGTCCACCCCCGCCACCCAGGTCGGCTCGGCGTACCTGGTCTTCGCCGCGGTCGACGCGGACGGCAGGCCGCGGACGGTTCCGCCGGTCCTCCCGGAGACCGGGAAGGACAAGCGCCGCTACCAGGAGGCCCAGATCCGCCGCACCCATCGCCTGGCCCGTCGCCGCGCGATCATGGAGCTGCGGGAGCGGCGGGTGGCGGAGGGGTACGAGGACTGACCGTCCGGCCCGAAAAGCGTGAACGATCGGCCGCCATCGTCCCTCGGGCGCTCAGACGAGCGCCTCAAGGACACTGGCGGCCGGTCGTTCACGCTTTCTCACGAAGGGCCGAGGGCGCGGCCCGTGCGTCTCGCCCGGCCTTACGGCAGGTTGCGCGCCATGACGATGCGCTGGACCTGGTTCGTGCCCTCGTAGACCTGTGTGATCTTCGCGTCGCGCATCATGCGCTCCACCGGGTAGTCACGGGTGTAGCCGTAGCCGCCGAGGAGCTGGACCGCGTCCGTGGTGACCTCCATGGCCACGTCGGAGGCGAAGCACTTGGCGGCGGCGCCCTGGAAGGTGAGGTCCCCTTCTCCACCTCCGGCGGCGACGCGTTCCGACTTCGCCGCGGCGGCGTACGTCAGCTGGCGGGCGGCCTCGATCTTCATGGCCATGTCCGCGAGCATGAACTGGACGCCCTGGAAGTCGGCGATCGGCTTGCCGAACTGCTTGCGCTCCTTGACGTAGCCCTTGGCGTAGTCGAGGGCGCCCTGGGCGATGCCGAGGGCCTGGGCGGCGATGGTGATGCGGGTGTGGTCCAGCGTCTTCATCGCGGTGGCGAAGCCGGTGCCCTCCTCCCCGATCATGCGGTCGGCGGGGATGCGGACGTTGTCCAGATACACCTCGCGCGTGGGCGAGCCCTTGATGCCGAGCTTCCTCTCCGGCGCGCCGAAGGAGACGCCCTCGTCGGACTTCTCGACGACGAAGGCGGAGATGCCCTTGGAGCGCTTGGTGGGGTCGGTGACGGCCATCACCGTGTAGAACCGGGACTCGCCCGCGTTGGTGATCCAGCGCTTGACGCCGTTCAGGATCCAGTGGTCGCCGTCGCGGACCGCCTTGGTCTTCATGCCTGCCGCGTCGGAGCCCGCGTCGGGCTCGGAGAGGCAGTAGGAGAACATGCCGTCGCCCTTGGCGAGCGGGGCCATGTACTTCTTCTTCAGCTCCTCGGATCCGGAGAGGATCACCGGGAGGGAGCCGAGCTTGTTCACGGCGGGGATGAGGGAGGAGCTGGCGCAGACGCGGGCGACCTCCTCGATGACGATCACCGTGGCGAGGGCGTCGGCGCCCGCGCCCCCGTACTCCTCGGGTACGTGCACCGCGTGCAGGTCGTTCGCGGTCAGGGCGTCGAGGGCCTCCTGGGGAAAGCGGGCCTCCTCGTCCACCGCGGCGGCGTACGGCGCGATCTTCGCCTCGGCCAGCGCGCGGACGGCGTCCCGGAGCATGTCGTGCTCCTCGGACGGGCGGTACAGGTCGAAGTCAGCCGATCCGGCCAAGGTCTCTCACGCTCCAAAACGCTGTGATGCTG
>NZ_BAABCQ010000193.1:0-13926 GCF_039539045.1 Streptomyces marokkonensis | reverse complement strand
CTCCGCATGCCTTAGGCTTGTGGGGTTGGGCGTCTGCCACCCGTACGCCCGCAGGCAGTGCCTGCAAACATTTGCTTACTACGCCGTAGGTCCACCGCGCCGCACCCGTCCCGTCTCGGATCGGGGAGAGGGATGGCGCACCGGGAAACCACGGCGAGAGAGGCCGAAGGCCAATTCATGACCATGACTGATCCGATCGCAGACATGCTTACGCGTCTGCGGAACGCGAACTCGGCGTACCACGACTCCGTGACGATGCCGGCGTCCAAGATCAAGTCTCACATCGCGGAGATCCTCCAGCAGGAGGGCTTCATCACCGGCTGGAAGACCGAGGACGCCGAGGTCGGCAAGAACCTCGTCCTCGAGCTGAAGTTCGGCCCGAACCGTGAGCGCTCCATCGCGGGCATCAAGCGGATCTCGAAGCCCGGTCTCCGGGTGTACGCGAAGTCCACCAACCTGCCCAAGGTGCTGGGTGGCCTCGGCGTGGCGATCATCTCCACGTCTCACGGGCTCCTCACTGGACAGCAGGCCGGCAAGAAGGGCGTAGGCGGAGAAGTTCTCGCCTACGTCTGGTAACGGAAGGGAACGGAGGAAACAGCTATGTCGCGCATCGGCAAGCTCCCCATCGCGGTTCCCGCCGGCGTGGACGTCACCATCGACGGCCGTACGGTCGCGGTCAAGGGCCCCAAGGGCTCGCTGACCCACACCGTCGTGGCGCCGATCGACATCGCCAAGGGTGAGGACGGCGTTCTCAGCGTCACCCGCCCCAACGACGAGCGTCAGAGCAAGGCCCTGCACGGCCTGTCCCGCACGCTGGTGGCGAACATGATCACCGGCGTGACCCAGGGTTACGTGAAGAAGCTCGAGATCAGCGGTGTCGGTTACCGCGTGCTCGCCAAGGGTTCGAACCTGGAGTTCTCCCTCGGCTACAGCCACTCGATCACCGTCGAGGCCCCCGAGGGCATCACCTTCAAGGTGGAGTCCCCGACCCGTTTCTCGGTCGAGGGCATCGACAAGCAGAAGGTCGGCGAGGTTGCGGCCAACATCCGCAAGCTGCGCAAGCCCGACCCGTACAAGGCCAAGGGCGTCAAGTACGAGGGCGAAGTCATCCGCCGCAAGGTCGGAAAGGCGGGTAAGTAAGCCATGGCATACGGACAGAAGATCCTCAAGGGCGACGCCTACAAGCGCGCCGCGATCAAGCGCCGTCACATCCGGATCCGCAAGCGGATCGGTGGTACGGCCGAGCGTCCCCGCCTGGTCGTTACCCGCTCGAACCGCCACATCGTGGCCCAGGTGATCGACGACCTCAAGGGTCACACCCTTGCGTCGGCGTCCACCCTGGACACCTCGATCCGTGGTGGCGAGGCGGACAAGTCCGCGCAGGCCAAGCAGGTCGGCGCCCTGGTCGCCGAGCGCGCCAAGGCCGCGGGTGTCGAGACTGTCGTGTTCGACCGCGGTGGCAACCAGTACGCCGGGCGCATCGCCGCTCTGGCGGACGCCGCCCGCGAAGCCGGACTGAAGTTCTGAGCCGCCCGTCGCAGCAGCGACCCAGGTCGCTGCGTGGCTACGGAAACAGAGAGAGGTAATTCCAATGGCTGGACCCCAGCGCCGCGGTGGCGGTGCCGGTGGCGGCGAGCGGCGGGACCGGAAGGGCCGTGACGGTGGCGCAGGTGCCGCCGAGAAGACCGCTTACGTTGAGCGCGTCGTCGCGATCAACCGCGTCGCCAAGGTTGTGAAGGGTGGTCGTCGCTTCAGCTTCACCGCGCTGGTCGTGGTGGGCGACGGTGACGGCACCGTGGGTGTCGGTTACGGCAAGGCCAAGGAGGTGCCGGCCGCCATCGCCAAGGGTGTTGAGGAGGCCAAGAAGCACTTCTTCAAGGTCCCCCGTATCCAGGGCACCATCCCGCACCCCATCCAGGGTGAGAAGGCTGCCGGCGTCGTGCTGCTCAAGCCCGCGTCCCCGGGTACCGGTGTTATCGCCGGTGGTCCGGTGCGCGCCGTGCTCGAGTGCGCCGGTATCCACGACGTGCTGTCGAAGTCGCTCGGCTCCGACAACCAGATCAACATCGTGCACGCGACCGTGGAGGCCCTCAAGGGCCTGCAGCGTCCCGAGGAGATCGCGGCCCGCCGTGGTCTGCCGCTCGAGGACGTCGCCCCCGCGGCTCTTCTCCGTGCACGTGCCGGGGCGGGTGCGTAATCATGGCGCAGCTCAAGATTACGCAGGTCAAGTCCTACATCGGCAGCAAGCAGAACCACCGTGACACCCTGCGTACCCTTGGTCTCAAGGGGATCAACACGCAGGTCGTCAAGGAGGACCGCCCCGAGTTCCGCGGCATGGTGCAGACCGTCCGCCACCTCGTGACGGTCGAGGAGGTCGACTGATCATGGGTGAGCAGAACCCGCTCAAGATCCACAACCTCCGTCCCGCCCCGGGCGCCAAGACCGCGAAGACCCGTGTCGGTCGTGGTGAGGCGTCGAAGGGTAAGACGGCCGGTCGTGGTACGAAGGGTACGAAGGCCCGTTACCAGGTTCCGGAGCGCTTCGAGGGTGGCCAGATGCCCCTCCACATGCGTCTTCCGAAGCTGAAGGGCTTCAAGAACCCGTTCAAGACCGAGTTCCAGGTCGTGAACCTCGACAAGCTGGCCGCGCTGTACCCCGAGGGTGGCGAAGTCACCGTCGAGGGTCTGGTGGCCAAGGGTGCCGTTCGCAAGAACAGCCTCGTCAAGGTCCTCGGCCAGGGCGAGATCTCCGTGGCGCTGCAGGTGACGGTCGACGCCGTCTCCGGCTCCGCCAAGGAGAAGATCTCCGCCGCAGGCGGTACCGTCACCGAGCTCGTCTGAACCCTTCAGGCGCCTCGATGACTTGAGCGATCCCAACCGGGGATGCCCCACAAAAGGGGTATCCCCGGTTGGTCGTTCCAAGGAAAGTACTCCCGCCGGTAAGGTGGCCTGCGCTGCCCTCTTTCACGGGTGCGTCACATGGGGCACCCTGGGCGGCAGTTGACCGTTACTTACTAAGTCGTCAGTCGAATCCTCAAGACCGTCACCCTTGACGCAGTAGCGCGGGGGTCGCAGGAGGCACCGTGCTCACCGCGTTCGCCCGGGCGTTCAAGACGCCCGACCTGCGCAAGAAGCTGCTCTTCACGCTCGGCATCATCGTGGTCTACCGGCTCGGTACCCACATCCCCATCCCAGGCGTCGATTACAAGAACGTCCAGGAGTGCGTGGACCAGGCGTCCGGCAACCAGGGCATTTTCGGTCTGGTGAACATGTTCAGCGGCGGTGCCCTGCTGCAGATCACGGTCTTCGCGCTCGGCATCATGCCGTACATCACGGCGAGCATCATTCTGCAGCTGCTGACCGTCGTGATCCCGCGCTTGGAAGCCCTGAAGAAGGAGGGCCAGGCGGGTACGGCGAAGATCACGCAGTACACCCGCTACCTGACCATCGCGCTCGCCATCCTGCAGGGCACCGGCCTGGTGGCCACCGCCCGCAGCGGCGCCCTGTTCTCCGGCTGCACCGTCGCCGGCCAGATCGTGCCCGACCAGGCGATCTTCACCACGGTCGTCATGGTGATCACCATGACCGCCGGTACGGCCACCGTCATGTGGCTCGGCGAGCTGATCACGGACCGCGGCGTCGGCAACGGCATGTCGATCCTGATGTTCATCTCGATCGCCGCGACCTTCCCCTCCGCCCTGTGGGCCATCAAGAAGGAGGGCACCCTGGCCGGCGGCTGGATCGAGTTCGGCATCGTCATGCTGGTCGGCTTCGTCATGGTCGGTCTGGTCGTCTTCGTGGAGCAGGCGCAGCGCCGCATCCCGGTGCAGTACGCGAAGCGCATGATCGGCCGCCGTTCCTACGGTGGTACGTCGACGTACATCCCGCTCAAGGTGAACCAGGCGGGCATCATCCCCGTCATCTTCGCCTCGTCGCTGCTCTACATCCCGGCGCTGATCGTCCAGTTCTCCGGCTCGACCGGGGGCTGGGCCACCTGGATCCAGAAGAACCTGGCCGACCCCGAGGCGGCGCCTCACATCGTCCTGTACTTCCTCCTGATCGTGTTCTTCGCCTTCTTCTACGTGGCGATCTCGTTCAACCCCGAGGAAGTCGCGGACAACATGAAGAAGTATGGTGGGTTCATCCCGGGCATCCGGGCTGGCCGACCGACCGCTGAGTATCTGAGCTACGTACTCAACCGGATCACCTGGCCGGGTTCGCTGTATCTGGGCCTGATCTCTCTCGTACCGACAATGGCGTTGGCCGGTTTCGGGGCAAACCAGAACTTCCCGTTCGGCGGGACCAGCATCCTCATCATCGTGGGTGTGGGTCTTGAGACGGTGAAGCAGATCGAGAGCCAGCTCCAGCAGCGCAATTACGAAGGGTTCCTCCGCTGATGCGAATCGTCCTCGTCGGGCCGCCGGGTGCCGGTAAGGGAACGCAGGCCACCCGCCTTGCCGAGACGCTGCACATTCCGCACATCTCCACGGGTGACCTGTTCCGCGCGAACATCAGTCAGCAGACCGAACTGGGCAAGCTCGCCAAGTCGTACATGGACGCCGGCAACCTCGTACCGGACGAGGTCACCATCGCCATGGCGAAGGACCGGATGGGGCAGCCCGACGCCGAGGGCGGCTTCCTGCTGGACGGTTTCCCGCGCAACGTCTCCCAGGCCGAGGCGCTGGACGAGCTGCTCGAGTCCGAGGACATGAAGCTCGACGCGGTGCTGGACCTGGAGGCCCCGGAGGACGAGGTCGTCAAGCGGATCGCCGGCCGGCGCGTCTGCCGCAACAACTCGGCCCACGTCTTCCACGTGACGTACACGCCGCCGAAGAAGGAAGACGTCTGCGACGTCTGCGGCGGTGAGCTGTACCAGCGGGACGACGACTCCGAGGGGACGGTCCGCAAGCGGCTCGAGGTCTACCACACGCAGACCGAGCCGATCATCGACTACTACAAGTCGCAGGGCCTGGTCGTCACCATCGCGGCGACGGGACCGGTGGACGAGGTCACGGGCCGTGCGCTGGAGGCGCTCAAGCGCGACAAGTAGTTCCCGGCACCGGCTGCAGCCGCGGTCCCTCGCTCAGGGGCCGCGGCTGTGCTGTGGGGTGGGGATGCCCGCCCCGTATCGTGGGAAGCGTCAGTCCTCCTTCCCGTGTCCTCCGTCTCTCCGGTCCAGAAAGGCCGCAGTCCCCATGGTGCAGATCAAGAGCCCCGAGCAGATCGCCAAGATGCGTGAGGCGGGGCTGGTCGTCGCCGCCATCCACGCGGCCACGCGCGAGGCCGCCGTGCCCGGCGCCACGACCAAGGACCTGGACCAGGTCGCCCGCAAGGTGCTCACGGAGCACGACGCCAAGCCGAACTTCCTCGGCTACGGCGGCTTCCCGGCGACCATCTGCACCTCGGTGAACGAGGTCGTCGTCCATGGCATCCCGTCCGACGACGTCGTCCTCAAGGACGGTGACGTCATCTCGATCGACTGCGGCGCGATCATCGACGGCTGGCACGGCGACGCCGCCTACACCGCCTTCGTCGGCTCCGGTCACTCCCCGGAGCTGGTCGAGCTCTCCCGGGTGACCGAGGAGTCCATGTGGGCGGGCATCGCGGCCATGAAGCTGGGCAACCGGCTCGTGGACGTGTCCCGGGCCATCGAGACGTACATCCGCCGCCAGCCGAAGCCCGGGGGCGGCAAGTACGGGATCGTCGAGGACTACGGCGGCCACGGCATCGGCACCGAGATGCACATGGACCCGCACCTGCTGAACTACGTCGAGCGCCGGCGCGGCAAGGGCCCGAAGCTGGTGCCCGGCTTCTGCCTGGCCATCGAGCCGATGGTGTCCCTCGGCACACCGCGCACCAAGGTCCTGGAGGACGACTGGACGGTCATCACGACCGACGGGACCTGGTCCTCGCACTGGGAGCACTCGGTGGCCCTCACGGAGCAGGGTCCGCTGGTGCTGACGGCTCCCGACGGCGGCAAGGCGAAGCTGGCGGAGCTGGGCATCACGACGGCCCCGGACCCGCTGGCCTGACGGCCTCTGCATAACGATCGCCCGAGTGGGGCAGACTTCCTCGTTTCGCCTTTCCGGGTGTGCTGACGTAGACTGACTCGTCGGATCTCGTGCACCCGCATGCCTGCATGCACTCGTGCGGCGTACGAGATTCGATCAAGGTAGTCGATTCGAAGGGCGAAGCGTGGCCAAGAAGCAAGGTGCCATCGAGATCGAGGGCACTGTCGTCGAGTCTCTCCCCAACGCGATGTTCAGGGTCGAGCTCCAGAACGGCCACCAGGTCCTGGCACACATCAGCGGCAAGATGCGTATGCACTACATCCGCATTCTCCCTGACGACCGGGTTGTGGTGGAGCTGTCTCCGTACGACCTGACGCGTGGTCGGATCGTCTACCGGTACAAGTGAGCTTGGGCGGGTCCCGTACCCGCCCCGGCGGCCGGGAGGGTCGTCGCAGGACAGGCTCGCCCTGTCACACTTCCCGGAGCGATCCAGGGGAGTTTCTCCAACGTACAAGTAGATCTTTCCCCTGCCCCGGCACCGTATGGCGCGGGGGCACTGAGCCCGGAGAACTTCACTCAATGAAGGTCAAGCCGAGCGTCAAGAAGATCTGCGACAAGTGCAGGGTGATCCGCCGTCACGGTCGGGTCATGGTTATCTGCGACAACCCGCGCCACAAGCAGCGCCAGGGCTGACGCACTACCGTCCCTCCGCGATTCGCAGGACTTCGCGCGACGCGAGCTGAACATGTTCATACGCAGGACCCGGACGCCGAGGCGTCCGACACCCCCGGTTCGGAGGCCGGGGACCCGATCCGTACCTGACACGGCGGCGCGGGAACCGGTTCTGTGGAAGACCTCCGAAGATCAACTGGAGCCATTGAATGGCACGCGTTTCCGGTGTTGACATCCCGCGCGAAAAGCGCGTCGAGATCGCCCTCACCTACGTGTTCGGCATCGGCCGGACTCTCTCGCAGCAGACGCTGGCTGCCACCGAGGTGGACCCGAACACCCGTGTTCGTGACCTCACCGAGGAGCAGCTCGTCTCGATCCGCGAGTACGTCGACAACAACATCAAGACCGAGGGTGACCTCCGTCGCGAGGTCCAGGCCGACATCCGCCGCAAGGTCGAGATCGGTACCTACCAGGGTCTCCGCCACCGCCGCGGCCTGCCCGTCCGCGGTCAGCGCACCAGCACCAACGCCCGCACCCGCAAGGGCCCGCGTCGCGCCATCGCCGGTAAGAAGAAGCCGGGCAAGAAGTAGTCCACAGCGGACTCGCCGTCCAGCGGTCTTCGCTGTAGGACCGACCACCTCCCCTGTAGGAGAACGACATGCCCCCCAAGGGACGTCAGGGCGCTGCCAAGAAGGTGCGCCGCAAGGAAAAGAAGAACGTCGCTCACGGCCACGCGCACATCAAGAGCACGTTCAACAACACGATCGTGTCCATCACGGACCCGACCGGCAACGTGATCTCCTGGGCCTCCGCCGGCCACGTCGGCTTCAAGGGCTCGCGCAAGTCCACGCCGTTCGCCGCGCAGATGGCCGCCGAGTCGGCTGCCCGTCGCGCGCAGGAGCACGGCATGCGCAAGGTCGACGTCTTCGTCAAGGGCCCGGGTTCCGGTCGTGAGACCGCCATCCGCTCCCTGCAGGCGACCGGCCTCGAGGTCGGCTCGATCCAGGACGTCACCCCGACGCCGCACAACGGCTGCCGTCCGCCGAAGCGTCGTCGCGTCTGATCCGCCGCGTCGTCTTCGGCGCGTCTGATCTCGCTTCACCAGGGTTTTCACGGGCGGTACGGCTCTTTCGGTCGTATCGCCCGTACCCTTGCAGTAATGGTCGGGCGTCAAATAGCGGGCGCCCCTGACTGAAGGAACACCACATGCTGATCGCTCAGCGTCCCTCATTGACCGAAGAGGTCGTCGACGAGTTCCGCTCCCGGTTCGTCATCGAGCCGCTGGAGCCGGGCTTCGGCTACACCCTCGGCAACTCCCTGCGCCGTACGCTCCTCTCCTCGATCCCGGGTGCGGCGGTCACGTCCATCCGCATCGACGGTGTCCTGCACGAGTTCACCACCGTGCCGGGCGTCAAGGAGGACGTCACCGACCTGATCCTCAACATCAAGCAGCTGGTCGTCTCCTCCGAGCACGACGAGCCCGTGGTGATGTACCTGCGCAAGCAGGGCCCGGGTCTGGTCACCGCCGCCGACATCGCGCCCCCGGCCGGCGTCGAGGTGCACAACCCCGACCTCGTCCTCGCCACGCTCAACGGCAAGGGCAAGCTGGAGATGGAGCTGACCGTCGAGCGCGGTCGCGGCTACGTCTCCGCCGTGCAGAACAAGCAGGTCGGTCAGGAGATCGGGCGCATCCCGGTCGACTCGATCTACTCGCCGGTCCTCAAGGTCACGTACAAGGTCGAGGCCACGCGTGTCGAGCAGCGCACCGACTTCGACAAGCTCATCGTCGACGTCGAGACCAAGCAGGCCATGCGTCCGCGCGACGCCATGGCGTCGGCCGGCAAGACCCTGGTCGAGCTGTTCGGTCTCGCCCGCGAGCTGAACATCGACGCCGAGGGCATCGACATGGGCCCGTCCCCGACGGACGCCGCGCTCGCCGCCGATCTGGCGCTGCCGATCGAGGAGCTGGAGCTCACCGTTCGGTCGTACAACTGCCTCAAGCGTGAGGGCATCCACTCCGTGGGTGAGCTCGTCGCGCGTTCCGAGGCGGACCTGCTCGACATCCGCAACTTCGGTGCGAAGTCGATCGACGAGGTCAAGGCCAAGCTCGCCGGGATGGGTCTCGCGCTCAAGGACTCGCCTCCCGGGTTCGACCCGACCGCCGCCGCGGACGCCTTCGGCGCCGACGACGACGCGGACGCGGGCTTCGTGGAGACCGAGCAGTACTGATCGATTCCTTCCGGGGCGTCCCTTCGGGGCTGCCCCGGATCTCCGACAGGCGACCGCCTGCTCGGATACTGACTTCGGTACCTGATACGGCCGGGGCAGACACCTAGGAGAGAAAATGCCGAAGCCCACCAAGGGTGCCCGTCTGGGCGGCAGCGCCGCGCACGAGAAGCTGCTCCTCGCGAACCTCGCGAAGTCGCTCTTCGAGCACGGCAAGATCAAGACCACCGAGGCGAAGGCGCGCAAGCTGCGTCCGTACGCCGAGCGTCTGGTCACCAAGGCGAAGAAGGGCGACCTTCACAACCGCCGTCAGGTGCTCCAGGTGATCACGGACAAGAGCATCGTGCACACGCTCTTCACCGAGATCGGCCCGCGCTACGAGAACCGTCCCGGTGGTTACACCCGGATCACCAAGGTCGGTAACCGCCGCGGCGACAACGCGCCCATGGCGGTCATCGAGCTCGTCGAGGCGCTGACCGTGGCGCAGGAGGCGACCGGCGAGGCCGAGGCCGCCACCAAGCGTGCCGCCAAGGACGCGGAGGGCGCCGCCGACGTTTCCGAGGCCAAGGTCGACACGACCAAGGCCGACGACGAGGAGTCCAAGGACGCGTAAGCGTCTGCCGGGGGCTGTGCGATGGCGGCTGCGGCTTCGTCGTGGCTTGTCGCGCAGTTCCCCGCGCCCCTTGAGGGCGTTGCGGGCCCGTTCCTTTCGAGGGGCGGGCCCGCTTTCGTTCTGCTGAGAGGATCTCTGGGTGAGTGACGAAGTGGAGCCCGGGTTCGTACGGGTGCGGCTGGACCTTTCCTACGACGGGGCCGGGTTCTCCGGCTGGGCCAAGCAGGCCGGCGGGCGGCGGACCGTGCAGGGTGAGATCGAGGACGCGCTGCGGACGGTCACGCGGTCGCGCCGGACGTACGATCTGACCGTGGCGGGGCGGACCGACGCCGGCGTGCACGCCCGGGGCCAGGTGGCCCACGTCGACCTGGAGCGCGAGGTCTGGGCCGAGCACCACCCGAAGCTGCTCAAGCGGCTCGCCGGGCGGCTGCCCAGGGACGTGCGGGTGTGGGCCCTGCGCGAGGCACCCAGCGGCTTCAACGCCCGGTTCTCCGCGGTCTGGCGGCGCTACGCCTACCGGGTCACCGACAACCCCGGCGGCGTCGACCCGCTGCTGCGCGGCCACGTGCTGTGGCACGACTGGCCCCTCGACGTGGACGCCATGAACGAGGCCGCCCGCGGGCTGTTGGGGGAGCACGACTTCGCCGCCTACTGCAAGAAGCGGGAGGGGGCCACGACCATCCGGACCCTCCAGGAGCTCAGCCTGGTCCGGGGCGACGACGGGATCATCACCGCCACCGTCCGGGCCGACGCCTTCTGCCACAACATGGTCCGCTCCCTCATCGGAGCCCTGCTGTTCGTCGGGGACGGCCACCGCACGCCCGAGTGGCCCGCCAAGGTGCTCGCGGCCGGCGTGCGGGACTCGGCCGTGCACGTCGTACGGCCGCACGGGCTGACCCTCGAGGAAGTCGGCTATCCCGCGGACGACATGCTGGCGGCGCGCAACCTGGAGGCGCGGAACAAGCGGACGCTGCCCGGGAGCGGTTGCTGCTGAAGGCACGGTGCGGGGCCGGGGAGCCCCGCTAGACTGCTGTTCGACGACGCCTCGCTCACATCATCCGCCGGCATTCTCGCCGGTGGGGTGTTGGGGGACAGCGGGGCCGTCGGGCCGCCACGACTCCTGTCCTGACATCTGTCCTGCACACCGGACGCGCCCATGGGGAGCGGCCGTCCGGTGCTGTCGCGTGCGGCCGGATCTTCTGAGAGCCGGGGAGCCACTTTGTCCAGAGCCAGAAAACACTCGGCGTCGGCGTCCGCCGAACGGGATTCCAGGGCGAAGGTGGGCCGGCGTTCGGCCCTCGGCCTGATGGGGCTCGGCGGCCTGCTGACGGCCGGCGGCGCGGCAGCGGGCGTGGTGGGCAAGGACCTGATCCTGCCCGCGTCGGCGGAGAGCGGCTCCGGAGCCGTCGATCTCGGTGTGGGCGGGTCTGTCAAGGATCTGACCGCGCCGACGTACGCCCCGACCGGGCGCCGCCCGCGCTACCGGCGGGCGACCTGGACCGAGCAGTTCCAGGAAGGGCACGAGTGGTCGGCCGGCGGTGAGGGCACCGCGTCCTCCGACTCCGACGGGGAGACCTTCACCCGGGGCGACCGTTCGTACCGGGTCACCACGCGCGGCGACGGTGTCCAGTCCTTCGTACGCCGTACCGGTATGGAGTCGATGGACCTCAAGGGGAAGATGCTCCGGCTTGTCTTCCAGGTGGAGGACGCGACCCATCTGGAGCGGATGGAGTTCTACCTGGGCAGCCGGAAACTGACGAACCACTTCAGCTGGACCTTCCACTACCACGCGGCCAAGGGCACCAACTACGTGCAGTCGGGGGACTGGGTCACCGTCCACCTGCAGTGGGCGAACGTCACCGGCGCGTCCGGCAAGTACGACCTGTCGTCGCGCGGCGAGCCGTCGGACCGGTCCGGCTTCACCGACATGTCGTTCGCCGTGTACGACGACGGGAAGGGGCCGGTCACGTACCGCCTTCAGGCGGTCGAGGTGGTGCCGGACACCACGGACGTCTTCCCCAAGGGCGTCGTCTCGATCACCTTCGACGACTCGCACCGGTCGGTGCACGATTTCGCGCGCCCGGTCATGGACCGGTACGGAATGCCCGGCACCCTCTACAACATCGCCGACGCGATAGACACCGAGCCTTTCATGCGTATCGGACAGATGCGTTCTCTGCAGGACTCGTCCGGCTGGGAGATGGCGGGACACGCCTACTCGCTCAAGGCGCATGAGGCGAGCTATCCGAAGCTCTCCGCCAAGGAGGTCGACGACGACTTCCGCAAGCTGCGCGAGTGGCTGGTCGCACGTGGATTCACCAGCGAGCATTTCGCCTACCCGCACGGGGCGTTCGGGAAGACCCGCGACGGTGTGCCCGTCGACCTGCTGGCCGCCCGGCACTTCACCACCGCGCGTTCCATCATCTCCGAGACGACCGAGAGCTTCGCCCCGGCGATGCCGCACCGGCTCAAGGCGCTGACCGGGATCAACGACGGGAAGGAGATCGGCGGTGAGACGCTCGCCGACGCGATCGGGGCGGGTGGCGCGCTGGACCGCTGTGCGCGCAGCGGCGACTGGCTCATCCTGTGTCTGCACCGGATCGTCGAGGGTGTTCCCACGGAGAACACGGAACTGAGTACCAAGGGCCTGGACCGCTTGATGCGGGAGATCGACAAGCGGGGCATCGAGGTGCTGACGGTGCAGGAGGCGATGGCGCACTACACCTGAGGCGTACTACACCTGAGGCGGCTTGGCGGCTTGGGGCCGTCCGCAGGACGGAGCCGGGGCCCGCACAGGATCTGTGCGGGCCCCGGCTCCGTCCTGCGGACGTGGGCGGTGGGCGGTCAGGGGCGGCGCGCGCGCCGGCCGCCGCCGGCCGCCCGGCGGTCGTGGCGGCTCCGCTTGACGGAGAGGATCCAGCCCAGCACGGTGAGGGTGACGGCCAGGCACGTGAAGCCGAGGACGACGATTTCTACCTGGGTGACCTTCGTGACGGTGTAGGCGATGCCCGCGAGAACCGCGCAGGCTCCGAGGCCTCTGAGGGTGTTCATTTTTCTCCTGCGCCTGTCTGTCTGTTACTTCCAGGCGGACACACGGGTCACGAAGGACTTGAGGATGGACGACACGAGCCAGTACGCCCGTACGACGGTGTAGACCAGCTCGGGGACGAGCAGGGCCTCGACGAGCATCGCCTTCCAGCCCAGGGGTCGTACCCGCAGCGCGGGATAGATGATCCAGAAGGCGAGCAGGGCCCACAGCAGCGGGTGCGTGCTCAGGCTGTACTGGGTCGCGTAGACAAGCTGGCGGGCGCCCCAGATGAAGATGTACGCGAAGCCGAACAGGCCCAGGATCATGGTGATGATGGAGTGCCAGGTGAACTTGGTCCAGCCACGGCGGCGCAGTGCGTCCACGGTGCCACGGCTCCACCGCTCACGCTGCTGGATCAGCTCGCGCAGGGTGGGCATGAGGTCGGTGTACGCGACGCACAGCTGATTGGCCGTGACCTTCCAGCCGGACTCCTTGAGCGCCAGCGTGGTCTCGTAGTCCTCGACGAGGTTGCGGTGGTCCTCCCAGAACACCTCGCCGCGCCAGTCGATCAGGCCCTGCAGGGCCTCGGCGCGGTAGAAGGAGCCGGCTCCCGACATGGTGTGCACGTCCTTGCGGAAGCGCGAGTTCGCAGCCCGTCCGTACTCGATGATCTGCATGCCGAGCAGGAACCGCTGCCAGGGGTTCCGCCACAGGTCGGTACGGCCGAGGCAGGCCGCGCTGACACCGCCGATCTCGGGGTCCGACAGAATGACGTTCCGGGCGCGCTCGATGAACCGGGAGTGCAGTTCGGTGTCGGCGTCCATGACGAGGATGTGGCCCACACGGCCGTTGAGCCGGCCGCCCACGGTCTCCCTGAGCCAGTTCAGGCCGTAGTTGAGGGCACCGGCCTTCTTGTGGGGGTTGTCCGGGATGTTCAGCACGACGGTCGGCGGCGTGCTCTCGTCCTCGGCGAACTGGAGCGCGTAGTCCTCGGTGCGATCGGTGGAGTTGTTGACCACCACAACGATCAGATCGGGCCGACGGGACTGCCGGGCCAGAGACTCGAGAGAGGTGAAGACGCCGACCTCCTCGTTCCTCGCGGGAACCAGGATGACGGTCTCGTAGACCATGGTGGTCTCGGTGTGGGCGGCGCGGACCGGCCTCCCGCGGCCTCTTCGGTGACGGCTGCGAGCCGTAGGCTGCGACTCAGCCCAGTCTTGGCCCGTGTCGGTGACGGACAAGGCGTTCCCCCCACCCTGTTTTCATTTTCAGGCGACAGACCCACTCCGTGTGGGCCGTGCGAATGCGCTTGTGAAGATACCGCAAGCATGTCCGGCTATTGAAGGTTTGAGTATGAAGCTGCGATTAGGGGCATCT
>NZ_BAABCQ010000192.1:0-14275 GCF_039539045.1 Streptomyces marokkonensis | reverse complement strand
TGAATCCACATCAGGGTCAGCATCGCCGTGCCGGCGCTCAGCGGAGCAGGACGGCCATCCTGGACGCGGCGGTCCGGCTCCTGAACATCCATCCCGACAGCAGCGTCGAAGCCATCGCCACCGCCGCAGGCGTGACTCGCCAGACCGTCTACGCCCACTTCCCCTCGCGGGAGAAGCTGCTGACAGCAGCCCTCGACCGGATCACCGAGGAAGCGGTTGCCGCGATGGACGCCACCGACCTCGACGCAGGATCTGCTGCGGACGCACTGCTACGACTACTTGACGTCAGTAACCGGACAGCGGGGCGCTACCCCGCGCTGCTCCAGAAGACCAGCCTGCTGCCCGCTGATCCGCAGACCGACCGCAATCGCCATGCGCCGGTCGCCGAACGGCTGAAGCGGGTGATCCAACGCGGTCGGGCGACCGGGGAATTCAACGGCAGGCTCTCACCGGACTGGCTCGTCGCTGTCACCATCAACCTTGGTCACGCTGCGAGCGGCGAGGTGGACGCCGGCCGGATGTCCCGCGAGGAGGCGGCTGAAGCACTCCACACCAGTCTGCTCCGCGTGTTGGGCGCAGTCCCGCCGGCAGAAGCCCCGACGCAGGATCTTCAGCCGCCGTAGCGCCAACCTTCGAAGGTCTCTCAACTCAAGTCGATTGCCGGGGCATCGGTTACGTCGAGCATCTTGCCGAAGCCTCCGTCGAGCACTGTCCTGCCCGCAGCGGAGGCGAATCCCTTGACCCGGGCGGCCGAGATGTGCGGTGGCATCGACTCCAGCTTCACCATGCCCAGGGAGACATTGTTGAAGACGATCGTCTTCACCGGCAGATCGTGCGGCTTCAACAGTGAGCAGTTCACCCATGAGCATGCCCGGCCCACCGTCACCCGACATCGAGATCACATGGCGGCCGGTGTAAGCGAACTGCACCCCGATGGCGTGCGGTGTCGGCGTACATGCGGCAGCGCGTTGGCCATCGTGCCGTGCGAGAAGGAACCGATCACCCGGCGCCGCCGTTCTCGTCGGCACGGCCGCCGCCCAGGGCGCCTACGAGCTGAACACTATCGTCGCCGTGGGCGACCGCGACCGAGGGGTCGTCTCCCCGTGTGGACGGTGCCGCCAGGTCCTTCTCGACTACTTCCCGGGCCTACGAGTCGTCGTCGGTTCGGACGAGCGGCTCCGGACCGTCTCCATCACCGATCTGCTTCCCGAAAGCTACGTATGGGCCGACCACCAGCTCGACGCCGAGGGAACGGACCCACTCGGCACGAGCTGACCCCGCCAGTGCCGGGGCGCTGGAAGGGAAGGCCGAGCAAGCCCGCGGGGTGACCCGCTGGTGGACGGATGGGCAACCGTGCGGGCGGCTCGCGTGGCGGCGGGCGCCGAGACCTCCAGTTCCATTGGGCCGGCCGACCCGGTGACGTGTTCGGCCCTTTCCCGGCGCGGCCGGGGTGTTCCCCGTCCGCCCCGACCGAACACCTTCCAAGAGGTCATCCGAGCGGCTGAACCTGGTGTGTTGGAGCGTTGGTGATTCCGAACGCACAACCGCCCGTAGCCCATGCGCTCTTGGGCTCCCCCCAGTCCTGTGCCGATGCAACCGGTGTCGCATGTCCGATGTGAGACGCGGCGCGGAGTGCTCCGGACTCCGGCCGCCCGCCCCGGCTTCCTCAATGGTGAAGGACGGACAGCCCATGCATGTGCAATCCGGCGTCGAGGAACCAGGAGCGGGTCGGGACGAACCGGTCGCGGTCGTCGGAGCCGCCTGTCGGTTCCCTGGTGAGGCGCGCTCTCTCACCTCCCTGTGGCGGTTGTTGATGGCGCGTCGGGACGCGGCGCGGGAAGTGCCCCGTGAGCGATGGGCGCAGGCGGAACTGGCCGGTCTTCCCGCCCAGGTCGCGGCGAGACTGCGCTACGGCTGCTTCCTGGAGGACGATGTCTACGCCTACGAGCCGGAGTTCTTCGGGATCAACGCACAGGAAGCACCCTGGGTGGACCCGGAACACCGGTTGCTGTCCGAAGTGGTCTGGGAGGCCATCGAGCACGCCGGCATTCCCGCCGAACGGCTGTCGGGCACGCCGACGGGCATGTTCTTCGGTATCTACCAGAAGGACTACATGCTGCGCGTGCAGCGACCTCTGGAAGAGGTCAACGCCTACGCGATGTACACCGGCTTCGACAGCATCGGCCCCGGCCGCGTGGGGTTCATGCTGAACCTGCGGGGACCTCAGGTCGTCGTGGAGAGCGCCTGCGCGTCCGGACTGGTCGCCGTGCACACCGCCTGCCAGAGCCTGCGGACCGGCGAGTCGGACGTCGCCCTGGCCGGGGCCGCCATGCTGACTCTGGGACCCGAGGGCGTCATCGCCCCCGCGCTGTGGGGCGTGTTCTCCCCCACCGGCCGCTGCCACGCCTTCGATGCCGCCGCCGACGGCTACGTACGCGGAGAGGGCTGCGGCGTGGTCGTCCTCAAGCGTCTTTCGGACGCGGTACGGGACGGGGACCGCGTACTGGCGGTACTGCGCGGCACGGCGGTCAACCAGAACGGCCGGGGCACGCGGCTGAGCGCCCCCTCGGAGCCGGCACAGATCGATCTCTACCGTCTGGCACTGGAGCGCGCGGGCGTCGAGGCCGGTGACGTCGGCATGGTGGAGGCGCACGGCCCGGGCACGGCGGTGGGCGACCCCATCGAGTTCGCGGCGGTGGCCGCCGTCTACGGCAAGGGCCGGGGCCGGTGCGCACTCGGTTCGGTGAAAACGAACATCGGCCACACCGAGCCGGTGTCCGGAGTGGCGGGGCTGCTGAAGGCGATCGCTTCCCTGCGGCACGGCACGGTGCCGGCGAGTCTGCACTTCCGCGACTGGAATCCGCAGATCGATCCCAGCGGCACGCGGCTGTTCGTGCCCACCGAGAGCACCGAGTGGCCGGTGCGGGGTCGTACGCGACTGGCCGCCGTGTCGTCCTTCGGCATCAGCGGCACCAACGTCCACGTCGTACTGGAGCAGCCTTCCGCGCCCTCCCCCGCCCGGCGCGCGGCCCCTTCGGTTCCCGTCGGCGGTCCCGGCAGGGGCCGCGGTGACGACGCGTCGCGTGTGTTCCCGCTTTCGGCGGGCACGCCATGGGCCCTGCGGTCCGCGGCCGGGCGCCTGGCCCAGTGGCTGAGGGCGGAGGGATCCCAGGTACCGCTCGGCGACGTGGCGCACACGCTTGCCGTGCGGCGCTCGCCTGCCCGGGAGCGTGCCGCCGTCGTCGCGGGCGACCGGGCGGAACTGACGGCACGGCTGGAGGAACTGGCGGCGGGTACCGCGCCACCCGCCGGGGTGGCGACCGGCAGGGCGGTACGGGACGCCGGGCAGGGCGTGGTGTGGGTCTTCTCCGGGCACGGCTCCCAGTGGGCGGGGATGTGCCGGCAACTTCTCGATCGGGACCCGGAGTTCACCCGGGTCATCGACGAACTCGAACCACTGGTCACCGCGGAGTCCGGCTTCTCCCTGCGACAGACCCTGTACCGCCCCGAGGTGGTGACCGGGTTCGACCGGGTGCAGCCGGTGATCTTCGCCGTCCAGTTGGGGCTGGCGGCGATGTGGCGGTCCCACGGTGTGGAGCCGACGGCCGTGATCGGCCACTCCATGGGCGAGGTGGCCGCCGCGGTCGCCTCGGGGGCGCTCGGCGTCCGGCAGGGAGTGCGGGTCATCTGCCGGCGGTCGCGCCTGATCCTGCGGACCGCCGGGCAGGGCCTGATGGCCTCGGTCGCGCTGGGGCGTGCCGAGGTCGAACGGCTGCTGGCGGAAGAGGACGTGCGGGGGGTCGGCGTCGCGGTCGTCGCATCGCCGGAGAACACCGTGATCGGCGGGGACGCCGACCGCGTCCGCCGGCTCGCCGAGGAGTGGGACGCGCGCGGCGTCGGCATCCGCGTGGTCGAGGTGGACGTCGCCTCGCACACCGCCCACATGGACCCCATCCTGCCCGACCTCGCCGACGCCCTCGCCGACGTCGTCGGCGGGCCGCCAGTGACGGCCTTCTACAGCACCGTCACCGACGACCCGCGCGAACACGCCGCTTTCGACGCCGCCTACTGGTCGGACAACCTCCGCCGTGAGGTGCGCTTCGCCGACGCCGTGCGGGCCGCGGCCGAGGACGGGCACCGCCTGTTCGTGGAGATCGGTCCGCATCCGGTGCTGGCCCACCCGGTGCAGGCCACGCTCAGCGCCCACGGTCACAGCGGCACCGCGGTCGTGCCGTCACTGCTGCGCGACACCGATGACGCGCTGGCGTTCCACACCCACGTGGCGGCGCTGCACTGCGCCGGCCACCCGCTGGACTGGGCCGACCGCTACGGCGACGGCGCCCTGGCCGACGTGCCGCCGACCACCTGGGAACGCACGCGGTACGTCGTCGAAACCTCCCCGCTGCGGCAATCGGCCGGGGCCCACTCGTCCCCCGTCGCACACCCGCTGACCGGGCCGCACACCACGGACCCGGACGGTGAGGGACGCCATCTGTGGCAGACCAGCGTCGCCCCCACGACCCTGCCCTGGCTGGGCGCGCACCGCGTCAACGACGTCGCGGTGGTGCCCGGCGCCGCTCTGTGCGAAATGGCCGTCGCCGCCGCGGCCGACCTGTACGACGTCGGTGCGGAGCGTCTTCGCGTCACCGGCATCGACCTGGAACGGCTGCTGTTGCCGGCCGCCGACGGCACGCCGGTCACCGCCACCGCCGAGGCGGCCGGCCCGGACACCGCACGCTGGCGCCTGCTCAGCACCGCTTCCGACGGCACCTCCGTCCAGCACGCGCAGGCGCACCTGCACGTCATGCCCGAAGACGGACCCGTCCCGCAGGGCCGTGATCCGCAGCGACTGACGGTGGAGTTCCCGCATGCCGTGGACGCGTCGGACGTCTACCGGCAGATGCGCGAGGAGCGGGGTGTGCACCACGGTCCGCCGTTTCTCGGCCTGGAGTCCCTGCACGCCGACGGGACCCCGGTGGACCGTTCGGGCGCCCGTCTCCTGGCCCGTCTTCGAGTGCCCGACGAAGGCCGGGCCGGAGCGCAGGCCCTGCTCTGCCATCCCGTCGCCCTGGACACGTGCCTCCAGGCCGTCGCGAGCGCCGTACTGCGTACCGGCACGGTACCCACCGGTGGCATCCTGCCCCGGCGCATCGGAGAGCTACGGCTGTACGGGACGGTGCCCCTGAGCGGGTACTGCCTGGTCACTCTCACGGGGGTGGAGGGCGATCGGTACACGGCGGACTTCCGGCTGTGGGCCGAAGACGGGTCGGTGGCCGCCGACGCCACCGGAGTGGAGTTCCGGCACATTCCAGCGGAGAGCGCCGAGGAGCGCTTCGCCGCCCGTCTGCTCCAGGCCTCCTGGGAGCCCGGTGAGAGCCCACGGTCGAGCCCGGCGACCGGTACCTGGGCCCTCCTGGCCGAAGCCGGGCGTGAATCGTATGCGAGAGACCTGGCCGAGGCGCTTCGGGAGCACGGTGCCACCGTGGACGTCCGGGCGCTCGCCTCAGAAGGAGCCCGCAAGGACGGCACCGCACCGGTGGGGCCGCCCGGGCCCGGCGATCAGGCACCGCAGGCAGTGGTGTACCTGCCGGGGTCCGGCACGGGATCCGACGGTGCGACTCCCGACCGCCGGGCGCGGGAGCAGGTCGCCCGCCTGGTGGAGACGGCGCGTGCGCTCGCACGGACCGCAGAGGGCGAGGAGGCACCACGTCTGTGGACCCTCACCGCCACCGCGCAGCGGGTCACGCCCGGGGACCAACCGGACCTGGGACAGGCGGGTCTGCGCGGGCTGGTCCGTGTCCTGAGCTACGAACACCCCGAACTGCGCCCCAGCGCCCTGGACGTCGACGGGCGGACGCCGGTCGACGTGGTGGCCCGGGAGTTGTTGTCCTGCCCCGTCGAGCAGGACGAGATCGCCTATCGGCTCGGGACCCGCCACCTGGCCCGGCTGTGCGGCGCGCCGCTGGACGAACGCGAGCGCCGTCGCGCCACCGTCGACCGCGGGCAGGACCGGGTGGCACTGCATCTCGCGCGCCCCGGTGACCTGGACTCCTTCGAGTTCGTCGCCCAGTCCCGCCACCGGCCCGGTCCGGGCGAGGTCGAGGTCCGGGTCGACGCCACCAGCGTCAACTTCATCAGCGTGCTCCAGACCATGGGCGTCTACCAACGCTTCGGCGTGGGCGACGAGCGCCCGGACGTCAGCGCGTTCGACGGTGCGGGCGTCGTCACCGCCGTCGGCGACGGCGTCGACGAGCTGCGGGAGGGCGACCGGGTCGCCGCGATGTTCGTGGAGGGGAGCCAGACGACCGTCATGTCCTCCTTCGCGACCGTCCGCGCCGACTGCCTCCTGCCGGTGCCGGACGAGGTACGGACGCAGGACGCCGCCGGCCTGCCGTGTGCCTACCTGACCGCCTGGTACGCCCTGCGGCACCTGGCGCGGCTGGGGCCGGGCGAGAAGGTGCTCATCCACTCGGCGAGCGGCGGCACCGGTCTGGCCGCGCTGAACCTGGCGCGGGCCTGCGGCGCGGAGGTCTGGGCCACCGCGGGCAGCGAGGCCAAGCGAGCCTACCTGCGCGGCCTGGGCGTCGCGCACGTCATGGACTCCCGCACGCTGGACTTCGCCGACCGGGTACGCGACCTCACCGGGGGCCGCGGCGTCGACGTCGTACTCAACTCGCTCACCGGGCCGGCGCAGTCCGCCGGTCTCGGCCTGCTGGCGCACCGGGGCCGGTTCCTCGAACTCGGCAAGCGGGACATCTACGCCAACACCCGTCTGGGGCTGCTGCCCTTCCGCCGCAACGTCACCTTCGCCGCCGTCGACGTACTGATGATGATGCAGCAGGACCCGGGCCTGCTCGCCGAGGGCTACCGGGAACTCGGCGGCATGCTCGCGGACGGCACCCTGCCACTGCTGCCGGTCACTGAACACCCTGTCACCGACGCGTCGTCGGCGTTCCACACCATGGCATCCGCCCGGCACACCGGCAAACTCGTCCTCACCTGGCCCGCCGAGGGCACCGACACCCTGCCCGTGCGACCGGAGGACGTCCCCGTCGTCCGGACCGACGCGAGCTATCTGGTCACCGGCGGCCTCGGCGGGTTGGGACTCCTGGTCGCTCAGTGGCTGGCCGGGCGGGGTGCGGCGGCCGTCGTACTCACCTCCCGCAGCGCTCCCTCCCCGGCCGCCCGAACCGCCCTCGACGCCATCGCCGCCGACTTCGGCACGCGCGTCGAGGTGGTGTGCGGGGACCTCGCCGAGCCAGGCGTCGCCGACACCCTCGTGCGAGCCGCCCTGGAGACGGGCCACCCGCTGCGCGGCATCGTCCATGCCGCGGCCGTCGTCGAGGACGCCACCGTCGCCAATCTCTCCCCCGGTCTTCTGGAGAAGGTCTGGCGTCCCAAGGCGACCGGTGCCTGGCTGCTCCACCACGCCACGATCGGCCAGGAACTGGACTGGTGGGTCAACTTCTCTTCCGCCGCGTCCTTGTTGGGGAACCCAGGGCAGGGCGCCTACGCGGCCGCCAACGCCTGGCTGGACGAGTTCACCTCCTGGCGCCGAGCCCAGGACCTGTCGACCACCTGCGTCAACTGGGGACCGTGGGCAGAGGTCGGCCGCGGCGCGGGGATGGAGGACCGCGGCTATGCCATGATCACCCCCGTGGAGGGCATCAACGCCCTGGAACGCATCCTCTCCCACGACAGCGACCGCACCGCCTACACGCCCGTCGACCTGTCGCGGTGGCTGGATTCCTATCCCGCCACCGGCCGCACCGCCTTCTTCGCCGGACTGGCCGCTCCGGCGGCGGGCGCGGACACGGCCGACGCCCGCGGCGGCCTGCTCCGGTTGCTGCGGGAGACGGACAGTCCCGAGCAGCTTCAGCAACTGTTGCGGTCCCGGGTCGTCGAGCACATCGCCGCGGTCCTGCGACTGGAAACCGGCCGGTTCGACGCCGATACGTCCCTGGTGACGCTCGGTCTGGACTCGCTCATGGCCCTCGCCCTGCGCAGCCGCCTGCAGAGTGACCTCGCCCTGGACATCCCCACCACGGTGATGTGGACCCATCCGACGGCCTCCGCGCTCACCCGCTACCTACTTGACCGTCTCCACTCCGCACAAGGGCGGGACGACGCATGTTCCGAGACAGTGCCGGCCGGCACCGGGTCGGCCGGCACCGGGTCGGCCGGCACCGGCTGACGATTCCCCATCCAACGTTTCACCCGACCTCGAGGTGACCACCGTATGCCTCCTCCTTCCGCCTCCACCCGCGCACCCGGCATCTGGGACGTGATCGTCGTCGGTGCCGGCCCCGCCGGTGCCACCGCCGCCCGCGTGGCCACCGAGAACGGCTGCGAGACACTGCTGCTGGAACGCGCGGCCATCCCCCGCTACAAGACCTGCGGCGGCGGCCTCATCGGCGCGTCCCTGGCCGCCCTGCCTCCCGGCCTGCCCCTGAACATCTACGACACTGCCCGGCAGTTCACCTTCAGCCTCAACGGCCGCAGACAACGCACCCTCACGTCCGGCTCCCCGACCATTTCCATGGTCTACCGCAGCGAACTCGACGCGGCACTGACCGAAGCCGCCACCGCGGCAGGCACCGAGGTCCGGGACAGCATCGCGCTGACCACCCTGGAGCAGCAGGGCGGCACCGTCACCGTGAGGACCAACCGCGGCGACACCCTCCGCGCCCGAGCCGTCATCGGCGCGGACGGCAGCGCCAGCAGGGTCGCCCGGTACGTGGGAGTGGAGTGCGCACAGGTCGATCTCGCGCTGGAGGCCGAAGTGCCGGTCGACGAACGGACGGCGGACCGGTGGCGGGGCCGTCTCCTGATGGAGTGGGGGCCACTGCCGGGCTCCTTCGGCTGGGTCTTTCCCAAGGGTGACGTCTGCACCGCCGGAGTGGTGGCCGCCCGTGGCAACCCCGCCGCCCTCCGTGCGTACAAGGACGACTTCCTCAAACGACACGGGCTGCTCGGCCCCCGCCCCTTCCACGACACCGGCCATCTGACCCGGTGCCGTCGCCCGGGCTCCCCGCTGGCCCGCGGGCGCGTTCTGGTCGCCGGTGACGCCGCGGCTCTGGTCGACCACTGGTCACGCGAGGGCATCTCGTACGCCCTGTGTTCTGGGAACCTCGCGGGTCACGCCGCTGTCCGCCTCGTCACCGCGGCCGACGAGGCGGAGGCGGACAGCACCGCCGACGACTACGGCCGGCAGGTCGACGATGTCCTCGGTGTGGAAATGCGCGCCAGCGGCACGCTGATGAATCTCTTCGCCCGCAACCCCGGTCTCGTTCACACTGCTCTGACCCGCCTGCCACCGGCGTGGCACCGTCTCGACGCCTACGTCTCCGGCCGCACCAGCGTCGCCGGGATCATGACCACGCCGTTGGCGCGCACCGCCGCCGCCCTGGCCACCCGGCTCCCGCTCGGGCCTGCGAGAACGCCCTCGGACAGTCCGCTCGGGTCCTGAGCCGCGCGATGCCCCGGCTCGTCGTTCGCGGTCCGCGGCCCGACGGGCGGGCGGCATACGTGTCCTGAACCGCCGCGACCTCCATCCGGTTGAGCCGACGTCGCTTGTTGGGCGGAGCGTCCCGCCCGGTTGTTCAGAAGGCCAGTTCGTTCCACCACCACGCGATGGACGGCAGCCGCCGCGGGTCCTGGCGGCTGGTGCGTGGGGTGCCGGTCCAGTGGCTGGTGTCCGTCTGGGCGGGGATGCGGGCCCGCGAGGTGGCGGCGACGCCGTCCGGGCTGTGGTAGCGGGGCGCCCGCAGCGCCCACTCGATGTTGCCGCGGATCCCGTGCCCGAGGTCGGTGAGGTAGTGGCGCAGGGGGCTGCTGGCGCGTGGGAGGACCCGGTCGCGCAGACCGAGGAACCGTTCCAGCACGGCGTCACGCAGGGCGATGGCCTCGTCGACGGCCTGATGCGGGGAGTAGCGGTGATGGGCTACGAGGACGTTGACGATGTTCTGTTGGGTCTGTCGCCGGCCGGTCTCCCGGATGTGCGAGTGATGGTCGTTGTCGAGTGACGCGACCATCATGGCCATCTCGGTCAGGGCCCGGACCGCGGGTGAGTCCATCTCGCGGTCCGGTACGTCGATGTTGTTGGCGATTTCGAGCATGGCGTAGGTGGGCCCGCCGCCGGCCGCGAGCAGGCGCATGCTCAGGTAGTCGTCCAGGTCGGGCATGCGACTGGTGGCCCGGTTGCCGATCTGCCACTGGACGCCGGTGAGCCAGGCCCGGTGGGCGTGCTGGAAGCGGCGGTTCTGTACGGGGCCGGCCGCTGTGCGGAAGAGCTCCCCGATCTCGTGCACTGCGGCGGCGTAGGAGTCGGCGCAGTGCAGCCGACCGGGTGCCTCCAGCGCGCGCTGCACGGAGAAGGCCATGGTGGCGAAGGCGGCGGGGTCGGCGGCGAAGGGCCCCTCGTCGCAGCGGGCGTCGTCGAAGGCGAAACCCCAGTAGACCCAACAGGCCGCGATCCACAGTCGGTCGGGGTCGGCGTGCGGGGCGAAACGGGCGTAGAACTCGGCGCTGCGGGTGCCGGCGTGCCGGGCGCGTTCGCCCTCGGACCGGCACAGGCCACTGCGGTCGATCCACGCCAGGGCGCGTCGCTCGACCTCCTCGGCGTCGGGGTGGATGGCGGATTCGATGGGGCAGTAAAAGGGCGGTGGATCGACGGCCATACCGGCCACAGGCTCTCCTCTCACGTGGCACATGAGGCACACGCGACACACGTGGCACATGAGACACACGGGCACAGACGGCACCCGCGCACGGGGATGCGCGGGGCGAACGGGACGGACGGGGCGCATGGGTACAGCGGTGTGCAGGAGGACGCAGCGGCGTGCGGAGGTGCAGGAGTACGGCGGTCTGCGAGGGCACAGCGGCGTGCAGGGATGTGGTGGGCGTGGTCAGGCGGTCCGGATGGTGGCGCGGTGTGCGATCTGCCGCAGCGCGGCGGCGATCGGCGGCGCGAGCAGGCCGGTGTCGAGGGCGGCCAGCGCCCTCTCGTACCGTTCGGTGATCATGGACTCGACGGTGTCACGGGCCCCGGTGCGCCGCAGGATGCGCCGGACGCGCGCGCAGTCCTCTTCGCCGAGGTCCGCCCGGCCGACCTGCGCGTGGAGTGTCCTGCGCTGCTCGGGCGTGGCCCGCCGGGTGGCGACAGCCATGAGGACGGTGGCCTTGCCCGAGCGGAGGTCCTCGAGGACGGGCTTGCCGGTCAGGGCGGGGTCGCCGAAGACGCCGAGGAGGTCGTCCCGCAGCTGAAAGGCCTCCCCCAGTGGGAGTGCGTAGGCGGAGCACAGGTCGAGCAGGTCCCGGTCGGTGCCGGCGAGGGCGACCCCCAGGTGCAGGGGCCGTTCGATGGTGTACTTGGCGGTCTTCAGGCGTGCGATGGTCATCGCCTCGTCGATGTCACCGGTCGGCCGCCCGGCAGCCAGCAGGTCCAGGTGCTGGCCCATCAGTACCTCGCCACGCATGGCATCGAGCAGCGGCAGCACCGTCTGCCGCTGCCGTGTGCTCAGTTGGGCCGAATTCATGAGGGCGTCCGAACAGACCAGAGCGAGGTCTCCGAGGAGGAGCGCGGCGTGGACGCCGAAGGCGTCGGCGTCCGGCCTGGGCCGTTGACGGGCAGCGAAGGCCCGGTGCGCGCTGGGGCGGCCCCGGCGGGTGGGGCTGTTGTCGATGATGTCGTCGTGGATCAGGGCGAAGGCGTGGAAGACCTCCAGGCTCGCCGCCATCCGCCACAGGCCCTCCTCGTCCTCGGCGCCGCCGGCCGCGTGCCAGCCCAGGACACACAGCAGGGGCCGGATGCGTTTGCCGGGTGCGAGGACGAAATCGGTCAGGGCCCGGGTCAGTTCGCCGGCCCGGCTCTGGGAGGAAATACCGGCCGGTGTATGGCGCAGGAACTCGGCGAGAACGGTGTCGACACGATCGCGGAGGGCGTCGAGGTCGAGCGTGGGGGCCAGGTCGGTACTCACGCGGTTTCCTCCCTTCGAGGGGTCCTGAAGTCGGGAGTGGAGGTCGGGAGTGGAGGTCGGAAGGGAGGACGAGGGGGACACGGACGGGGCCGGCGGGTGACGCGGCGGTCACCGGTCCTTGGTGTAGTGGTTCCAGAGCATGGCAGTGGCGAGGGCGAACGACATGTCCGCGGCGCCTTTGCGCAGGCCCGTGGAGCGTCGGTCCGAGCGGGACCCGTGGAGGTTCATGCGCATGGTCAGGTCCCGGTTGGTCAGGTCCTTGGTGAGCCCCCGCAGTTGCTGGGGCGCGGCGGCTCCGGCGGTGATCACTTCCAGGGCCGTCCGGACCGCCTGCTGGGGGGAGAGGGACTCCTTGACCAGTTCGGTGACGATGCCCACCAGTTCCTCGGAGAAGACGTCGATGAGGGAGAGTTCCGGGCACAGATGCCGGATGGACCCCTCGATGTTGGCGAAGGACTTGCCCAGGATGGAGACCATGGGGCTGGTACGGATGCCACGGCGGGTGGAGTGCTGCAGCACGGCGGTGAGGGTCACCCCGAAGTTGAGCTCTTCCAGGGAGGCCGTGGCGATCTGCGGGACCAGCGAGGCCATGTCCCCGGCGAACGCGGAGGTGTTCGCCCACGAGGTGGCGCTGCCCATGTCGATCCAGGCCCGGGCGGTACCCGCTCCGTCGTTCATCGCCAGGTTGAGCAGCAACAGCAGGATGCTGGTGCTCATCGGTCGGTCGATGCGTCCGACCATGCCCCAGTCGATCACGGTGGCGGGGTGGCCGGGCGCGACGAAGATGTTGCCCGGATGCGGGTCCGCGTGGAAGATGCGGTCCACGAAGTAGCCCCGGTACATGAAGGCCAGCAGATCCTGCCCGATGGCCTTGCGCTCCTCGGCGTCGAACCGGTCCTTGTCCGCCTCCCGGATCGGCGTCCCGGGAGCGAGGCTCTGCACCAGGACCCTCCCGGTGGCTTCGACCACCTCGGGGACCTGGACGTAGTCGAAGTCCTCCGCCACCTTGGCCGCCTCGGTCATGTTCCGGGCTTCCATCACGAAGTCGAGTTCTGGCCGCATCGCGTCGAAGACCACGTTGAGCATGGCCTCGATGTCGATGACGTCGTTGAAGCGCCAGGCCCGTCGGGCGGCGAAGTGGGACAAGGAGCCCATGAGCTTCATGTCCGCCTCCACCGTCTCGCGCACGCCGGGCCGCTGGATCTTCACGGCGACCGGCCGGCCGCTCGGCAGCTGGGCCCGGTACACCTGGGCCAGGGACGCCGTGCCCAGGGGGTGCTGGGTGTCGAAGTCGCGGAACCGCCCGACCCAGCCAGCTCCCAGCTCCTGCCGGAGCACTGGCTCGAAGTCGCTGAAAGGGGCGGGCGACGCCTCGTCCTGCAGCCTCTCGAACTCGTCGATCATCTCGGGAGTCACGATGTCGGGCCGAGTGGCCAGCATCTGACCGACCTTCACGTAGAACGGCCCGAGACTCTCCAACGCGCGGCGGATGTTGCGGGCACGTCGTACGGCCCGGGCGTCCCCTCCGTCCGTCGCCCGGGCCGTGGGCGTACCCGCGAGCGCCGCCTCCTGGCGGACGAGGTGGGTGAGCGCCCGCATCAGCACACGCCCCCGGCCCGCGCTCATCGCTCGTGCTCCCGCTCCGGGCCGCTCCCTCCGTGCGCGGCCCGGCTGGGGAACGGCCGGGCCGGGCACGGTGAACGGCGGACCGGCACGGGTTCAGCGCGCATCGCGGATACGGTCGATGCGATCGGCCAGCCGCGCCAGCTCCGCCTTCAGGGATTCCGCGTCCTCCGCCCCCCGGGCCCGCGGCACCCTCCCTCGCCCCCCTGAGTGGTCCTCCTCCCCCCAACGCCTTTCCATCCGCCCCCGCAGCAGCTCCAGTTGGTCCTTCAGCGCCTTGAGCTCGTCCGAGTCCTCGCGGGGCTCCCCCTCGTCCGGTCCGAGCCGGCGTCGGGGTCCGTCACCTCGGCGGCGGCCGGGTCCGCGGCGGTGCCGACGGTCACCGCGCCCATCCCAGTCGTCATGGTCGCGGTCGTCGCGGTCGCAGTCGCGGTCGCAGTCTCGGTCGTCGCGGTCGCAGTCGTGGTCGTCGTGACCGCGGTGGCCGTCGTAGTCGTCGTCATCCAGCGCCCGGCTGACCGATCTCCGCAGACCGCATTCGAAATCCCCCGCCCTGTCCAGGGCATCGTCCACGAGATCTTCCGTGGAACGCACAATATTGCGCAACGCATGACTGAATGACGTACGAGAACGGCGACGGGACATGTAGCGAACCCTTTCCGGGACAGAGAGGA